>JBJTNS010000335.1:0-14755 GCA_046074245.1 Chitinophagaceae bacterium
AAATTCACTCTAAAAAACGATAAATAGCAAATTCATGAAGAACTCTGTTTGTACACTTTTTGAAAAGAATTACCATTACGGTGCAGCTATTCTTACCAATTCTCTGGTAAGAAATGGATTTAAAGGCGACATATTTGCTGGATACCGTGGTAGTCTTCCTGAATGGACCAGTATTGCAAAACCCAATAACAACCTCAACTGGCAGGGTGCAACCACAATCAATGTCTCTGAAGATGTTCAATTGCATTTTTTACCAATGACATCTGATGCACATTTCACCAATTACAAAGCACATTTTATGCTTGAACTTTGGGATGGACCAGCGAAAGACTCTGATGCCATGTATTATTTTGATCCGGACATCGTTTTTATTGCTGAATGGCGCTATTTTCAGGAATGGGTGAAATGCGGAGTTGCAGTTTGCGAAGATGTTAACTCACCTGTCTATCCTAACAATCCACGCAGAATAGGATGGAGGAATTACTTTGTACCCCTGGGGCATACAATGACGGTTAAAGAACCAATTTATTGTAATGCTGGTTTTCTTGGTTTGCACAAAGATCACCGCAGTTTTGCTGAACTTTGGAAACGCATGATGGATGAATTAGCTCCGATGTTCGGTGGTCTCAACCGCTCTAATGTCTCTGGTCTCTCTATTCCTGATGAAATGAAAGGCGATTTCTCTCCATTCGGTCAGCCCGACCAGGATGTGCTCAATGCGGTGATTGAAGCCTATGACAAAGAAATTAGCTTTGCCGGTCAGGAGGGGATGTCTTTTAAACACGGGGCAGCTCTCATTCCTCACGCTCTAGGTAAAGTAAAACCATGGATT
Organism: Chitinophagaceae bacterium; assembly: GCA_046074245.1. GTDB lineage: Bacteria > Bacteroidota > Bacteroidia > NS11-12g > UBA955 > JABMMZ01. Next base: position 833 of record JBJTNS010000335.1, read on the forward strand.
CTAAAACCTATCAGACAAACCATCTCTGGTTTACCCCCAAGAACAGTAGATAAACTATACTGGCAATATGCTGATGGACCGATTAAACCACATACAGATTTTGAAAGACGAAAAATGAATCTGTTAATTAAAATAGCTGCTTTAATGGGTAGATTCTATCGCAGAAAATAAAACTTAAATATCTCTATTATGATACATGTAAACACAATACTGGAAATGCAAATGAAAAAAGTCAATGAATGGCACAGTACCATGCATATGACAGAAGATGCTTTGCCCTGGAAATTTATCGAAGAAAATACGTACTGGAATTTTATGCTTTGGCACGAAGAAGATATCGCCAGAATTAAAGATATTGATCCTCTCAGAATTGTTGAAGCCAAAAGAAACATCGATAAATACAATCAGCAAAGAAATAATTCAATGGAAAAAATTGATGAGTGGGTGCTGAATTTTATCCAGACGAATAATATACCTGCAGGCACAAAATTACACTCAGAAACCCCTGGAATGATGATTGACCGACTTTCTATAATGACTCTTAAAAAATACCATATGCAAGAAGAGGTAGACCGCAAAGATGCCAGTCGTGAACATGTCGAAAAATGCGCAGAAAGAGTAAGCGTGCTAAGCGAGCAAATCTCTGATTTGTCTAATGCACTTCAGAAGGTTCTTCATGATATTGAACATTCGGTGCTGAGTTTTAAAGTATACAGACAATTTAAAATGTACAACGATCCAAGTCTGAATCCGCAGTTGTATTCAAGAAACCAAACCATAGTTAATGAGTAAGACAAAACCTTTACATATCGATGCCTCAACTGGTGGAAGAGGAGATATCTGGATGAGACTCCTGGGCTTTTATGCCATCGCTGGGATTAAACCAGAACTGGATATTCATATACTTGTACCCGAATTCCTCAGACCTCTGGCCCGAGTAACGTATGGAGATCGCCTCACAATAGCTGATGAAAAAACTAAGCAAATGGTTTATAGCTATTCAACTCTGGGTATCAAAGATCTTATTCCCGGTATCCTTAAGGGAGAAAAATACATCGAGCCTTTTCATAAAAATGTCATAGAGGATAAAAAGGATAAACAATTTAAAGACTCTATTAATTTAGTGCTTTTTGATTGGCTGGATAAATTAGGAATCGTACATGTTCCTCCGGCAAATATCAGTAAAACCTATCATGGGTATCTGGAAATTGTTTCTATTAAATGGTTGAGACATATTACCTGGGAAACCTTTTCTGAACAGGTCAATAAAGATTTTCCTGTGATTTATAATCGTCTGAATGGCGAGATTCCGCTGTCTCCTGAACTTATTATTCCTGAAGATGTCAAAGATCACGTTGTGGTTTTTCCTAATGGTACCAGCAGGCAATTCGTTCCAGTTGACTGGGCAAAAACTAATTTACCAAATGCTTATTACGCATTTTTTCATAAAGACAGAGAAGTGCAGATTTTCACCGATGCTGGTCTGAAAGTTATTCCATATTACAAAGAACCTGGAGATATCATTGCTATTGCTAAAAATGCAAAATGGAATGTTACCACCGATAGTTTTCCTTCACATCTGCTGCAAACTGCTAATAAAAGATGTACGGTTTGTGTAACGGAAGTAAGCATGGGACGAGTAATTTCACCTAGTTTTAAAGGGGTTGTTGTAGACAGTGAAGTGCCTTGCCATCCTTGTGTTCACCTGACTAGAAATGTGCCTTGCGCAGCAGGATACATGGAATCCCTGAACTGGAAAAATCAAAATTATACCAATAATATTTTAAAATCCATTGCTGAATAATCGATAGAATGATTGAACACCAGAACAAAGCCTCTGGCTTACTTTTTATTTGTGGCTCTCTTCAGCCTGGCGCTGATGGTATAGGCGACTATACCCGCAGAATTGCTGGTGAGCTCAAGAAAAAAGGTTTTAAGGTTTCAATCATCGCTTTTAATGATAAACAAACAGATATTATTCTCTCAGAAACCCAGAAAGTTGACAATACAGTAGTAGATGTTCTGAGATTGCCTTCTAAAACCAATGTCAACTATAAACTGGAACTTGCCAGTGAATGGATTAGAATGCAAAATCCTGAATGGATCAGTATTCAATTTGTGCTGTATGCATTTAATAATCGGGGTCTTCCTTTGTTCTTCAGTTCTGAAATTAAGAAACTTTGCGAAGGCAGAAAGGTGCATATTATGTTCCACGAACTCTGGCTGGGTGTCGAGAAACATCCAAGTCTGAAAGATAGAATTTATGGCGTCGTCCAGAAATCAATTATTAAAACAATGGTTTCTAAACTGTCACCTGCTGTTGTTCATTCGCATTCTTCTCTCTACCTGAAATTGCTGCAATACAATCATATTAATGCTAGGAAACTAAATATTATCAGTAATATTCCAATTGTACACCAGCAGTTTAGTCCCCGTTCTCTTATGGCTGACGGAACTCTTAAATTCCTGGTGTTTGGCTATATATCACCGAATGCTCCTATAGCCGAATTTGCTGGCGAACTTAGGAAGATGACCTTGCAAAGAGGTGTTAAACCAGAATTTATTTTTTCGGGCAGAAACGGAGGGTCTTTAAATGAATGGACTAAAGTGCTGGATGAAAATGCCATCCCTTACAGCGTCAGAGGCGTATTGAGTGTTGAAGAGCTATCGGATTTGATGAACGAGGTAGATATCGGTATCTCTACCACGCCTTTTTTACTCTATGAAAAAAGTGGTTCTGTAGCAGCAATGTTCAAGCATGGTATTCCTGTTATAAACGTTGCTCAAACAATAGAATGGGATCCTAAATTTATCGCCGACTTTAAAGCAGATCCTTCAATTGTCGAATATGTTCCAGGTATGCTCGTCGAGTGGATGAATCGTCTTGAAAAACCTGAGAGAAAATCGAATCTTAAAGATATAACCACCCAGTTTTGTAATGATCTTGGGATCAGTAATAGTGTTAACTTAACAATGAATCAATAGTGAGTAAGGCGAGAATTATACTGACCCACGCAATTGGAAATGCTAATGTTAGAGCAGCTCTCTCTGGTTTTCAGAGGGGAGGTAATCTTCAAGCCTTCTATACGGCCTTCGCCTGCTTCGAAAATGATTTAATCTACCGCCTTGGCGCTTCTGGTCCGCTTGCTGAATTCAGACGCCGTTCATACGATAGTCAACTCCAATCCCTTACTTGTCAGCATCCTTTCAGAGAATTAGGAAGAATGGTGGCGACAAAATTAAAATTGAAGTCATTAACGGCTCATGAGTCTGGTTATTTCTCTATTGATAAGGTGCTAAATGAACTGGATGCTTCGCTGGCGCATAAAATATTAAACAATCAATTTAAAGGGGCTAATGCAGTTTATGCCTATGAAGACGGTGCTTTAAATGCATTTAAAGCTGCTAAGTCACGGCAAATGACCTGCCTTTACGACCTGCCAATAGGTTACTGGAGAGCTGCACGTGAAATGATGAAAGCAGAGATTGACTCGCATCCTGAATGGGCTCCTACAATTACTGGTTTCAATGATTCGGAAAGTAAGTTATTAAGAAAAGATTCGGAATTGCAACTTGCAGATGAAATATTTGTAGCAAGTAGTTTCACTAAATCTACTCTGACTTATTACCCCTTAACTTTAGATAATATCCATGTTATTCCTTATGGTTTCCCAGCGGTTTCTCAGGCAAAAAATTACGACTACTCTAAAGCCAGAAAACTCAAAGTGCTTTTTGTTGGTGGTCTCTCTCAACGAAAGGGGATAGCCTACTTATTTGAAGCTTGCCAGTATTTTAAACAGTCTGTTGATCTAACGGTGGTGGGTAATACAACTGGAGTCGATTGTCCTGCACTCGATCAGGCACTCAACAACTGTAACTGGATCCCTAGTCTGCCGCATTCAGAAATCCTTAAGCTTATGAAGTCAATGGATGTTCTCGTATTTCCATCGCTTTTTGAAGGCTTTGGTCTGGTGATTACCGAGGCGATGTCTCAGGGAACTCCAGTCATCACTACCGAAAGAACTATTGGTCCTGATATAATTACCCATAACCAAAATGGCTGGATTGTCGAAGCAGGTTCTTCAGAAGGTATTAAACATTGCCTTCAATCGATCATTGATCAGCCTGATCTGCTTAATGAGGTTGGTAGCAATGCCTATCAATCAGCTGCTGCCCGCCCCTGGTCGCATTACAGCAATGAACTTAATTCATCCGTCGAGTCGGCTTTAAACATTCACTCAATTAATCTTGTCAGATAATATCTCCAGCATATCGCCCAATCAACCTATTATTAGTCCGGTGAAACTCACCTGGTCTGATCCTGTATGGGTGTTAAAGCGCGCTATATGGACCTATTTTTTCCTGTTGATTTTTGAAGGAGCCCTTAGGAAGTGGTTTTTACCAGGTTTAGCTACGCCTCTTCTGATTGTCAGAGATCCTGTCGCATTATATGCCATCTATGTAGCCTATAAAAACAGAATGTTCCCGAATGTATTCTATATCAAAGTTGTCAATTATATTGCATTGATAAGCGTTCTTGCAACCCTGGCATTCGGACATGGAAATTTGTTCGTGGCACTGTACGGCGCACGCCCGATGTGGTTACATTTTCCACTTATGTATATCATGGGTCAGGTGTTCGTAAAAGAAGATGTCGAACAAATGGGAAGAGCCATTCTATGGCTGGCCCTGCCAATGGTGGTACTCATTGGTCTCCAGTTCTACAGTCCGCAAAGTGCTCTGGTTAACAGAGGTGTAGGCGGAAGTATGGAAGGTGCTGGTTTCTCAGGTTCAGGCGAATTCTATCGTCCTCCGGGTACGTTTTCTTTTACCTCCGGACTGGTTCAGTTCTTTACTCTGGTGGCTGTTTTCGTTTTTTATGTTTTCATCAAAAACGAACGAATCAGCAAATTCTTGTTGTATGCTTCAGCCATTGCTCTGCTCATTGCAATTCCATTTTCAATTAGCCGCTCTTTAATATTCAATGTCGTTATAGAAATACTACTGCTGGTACTGGCAGTAACCAATAAGCCAACTTATTTTAAGAAAATTTTACTGATTGCTGCTTTAGCTCTACCAGCTTTGCTGATACTTAATGAGACCAGCTTCTTTCAAACCGCAACCGGCGCAATGACAGATCGCTATGAGTCGGCGAATGAAGGTGAAGGGGGACTGGAAAACGTGTTTGTGGAGCGTTTTCTGGGTGGCATGCTGCGTGCCTTAGAAGAATCTACCAATTATCCTTTCTTCGGTCAGGGTATCGGTTTAGGTACTAATGTTGGAGCTCAGATGCTTTACGGTAGCGTGAATGGTTTTACTATTGCTGAAGAAGAATGGGGGCGACTTATAGGAGAAATGGGACCATTGCTGGGAATTATCATGATTCTTATCCGCTCTGGCTTCGCTTTTAACATGGCTTTTAACTCCTTCAGATATATGCGAAAAGAGAATTTCTTGCCCTGGATGTTGATTGGAGTAGGGTTTCTTACCTTTTTGCAGGGACAATGGGCACCACCAACTTCTGTCGGTTTTAGTACTATCATGGGTGGTATGATGCTGGCAGGCTTTAAAGAAAAAGAGGAGGATTCAATTGTCTGATAAAAAATTACATATCGTCCTCATTGGTAATTACCACAAAGATCATCAGAGAAGCATGAACCTATTTCTGCAAATGCTTTTTGATGGTTATTCTGCTGCAGGCCATAAAGTGAGTGTTTGGTTACCTACAGAATGCTTTGGTAAACTCAGTTCGAATACGCTTTCAGGTTACGGAAAATGGCTGGCCTATATCGATAAATATGTCATTTTTCCTCTGGTGCTCCGAATCAAGCGTTTATTGCCATCTTACCGAAATAGTGATATCAGATTTCATATCTGCGATCACTCTAATGCAGTTTATATCTCCCATTTGCCCAAAGATAAAACTTTAATAACGTGTCATGATGTGCTGGCTATTAAAGGGGCTTTCGGTGATAAATCTGCCTATTGTGATGCTTCTAAAGCAGGTGTGGTTTTACAAAAGTGGATACTTAAAAGTCTTCAGAAAGCCCAGAAAATCGCTACTGTCTCTCAAACAACACTCAAACAACTTAATGAACTAAGCATCGGAAAATCGCTGCCTAATGCCCAGTGGCAAGTGGTCTTAAATGCCTTCAATGAGCCGTTTGTTGAATTGTCATTAAAAGATTCTGTTGCTATCATTGATGGAGCTGATTTGCATTTAGAAGCGGGCTTTATCCTGCATGTTGGATCTGATTTGCCTCGTAAAAACAGAAAATTACTGATAAAATTACTGAACAAATTAAAGGATGAATGGTATGGATCTGTGGTGCTTGCAGGTCAGGCACTCGACTCAGAAATTATTACTCTGATTAAACAATATGGTTTGGAAAACAGAGTGGTTAATGTCGTAAATCCGGATTTTAAATTGCTTCAGGCGCTCTACAGTACCTGCGATGCCTTTGTGTTTCCTTCTTATTCAGAAGGCTTTGGCTGGCCTGTCATCGAAGCTCAGGCTTGCGGTGCCTGTGTTCTGGCATCTAATCACCCTGCTATTATGGAAGTGGGTGGCGATGCCGCATTGTATGCCGATGCCGATGATGTCATTCAATTTGCTGAAAATTTTAAAGCAGTGCTGAAGAAGGATTGCCAGGTAGATTTAAAACAAAAATCCATTATCAACTGCAAGCGCTTTGATAAATCAAATATGATTGATAACTATTTAAACATAATCAAAAATTAAAACATGAAACTCATAAAATGCCTGATAATACTAATGCCATGGCCCATTAAACGATGGCTGCTCATGAAAATCTTCGGATATAAGATTCATAAATCTGCCAGAATCGGTCTGGCATGGGTCTACCCGGGTCATTTAGAAATGGATGAGAAAAGCAAAATACATCACTTTACCGTTGTTATTCATCTGGATCTTGTTAAAATTGGGTACGACTCAAGTATTGGTCGCAGTAACTGGGTAACAGGTATGTCTACCAAAAATGATTCAGAATATTTTAAAGGTCAAACAGACCGAAAAGCAGAACTTATTATGGGTAAGTTCTCGCATTTTACAAAAGGACATCATGTAGATTGTACTAACTCTATCATTGTTGGTGATTTTGTAACCATTGCTGGATATCAATCTCAGTTTCTTACCCATTCAATTAATATTTATAAAAACATACAGGATAGCGCTCCGATTTATATTGGGGATTATACCTTTGTTGGAACTAATGTTGTTATTTTAGGTGGGTCAAAGCTGCCAGCCTACTCGGTGCTGGGTGCTAAATCTCTTCTTAATAAAGCATATACCGAAGAATGGAAACTCTATGCTGGTGTGCCGGCAAAACCAGTGTCAGATATCAGTAAAGATGCCAAATATTTTTATAGAAAGGACGGATTCGTTTATTAATCCAAAATTATTATGTGTGGAATAGCAGGAATTATAGGAATTAACAATAATCAATCGCAGATAGATGCGATGTGCAGTGCCATGAAACATCGTGGTCCTGATGCCACTGGCACTTTTGTTGAAAATACTGTGGCTTTAGGTCATGTCAGACTCTCTATCATAGATCTGACAGAAGGAGCCAATCAGCCATTCGTAGACAACAGTGGCAGATATGTAATTGTCTTTAATGGCGAAATTTATAATTATCAGGAAGTGAAAACTAAACTGAGTTATGATTGGAAAACAGAGTCTGATACAGAGGTTATTCTGGCTGCGTTCATTCAATGGGGTAAGGAATGCCTGACACACCTCAACGGGATGTTTGCATTTGCTATATGGGACAGAGAAAACCAATCACTCTTTATGGCCAGAGACAGGGTGGGAATTAAACCATTTTATTACCACCTCAATAATGATGTCCTGGTATTCGGATCTGAAATCAGAAGTATTCTCGCAACCAACTTAGTTGAGAGAAAAATTGATAAAAAAGGGCTCTACGAATTCTTTAATCGTATTGCGGTAAGAACGCCAGGAACCATGATTGAAAATCTCTTCCAGCTTCTTCCTGGTCATTATGCTACCTACGAGAATGGTAAGTGGAACACCGAATCATACTGGAAATTACTCAGAAAAATACACCCGGTTTATGTTCCCGAAAGTTTTGAAGCTGCTAAAATCAGAACTTTCGAACTGTTTGAACAATCCATCAGACGACGACTGGTTGCCGATGTTAAAGTGGGTGCATTCCTCTCCGGTGGTATAGATTCTTCTGCAGTTGTCGCTACAATGGCTAAAAACAGCCCTTTCCCAATCGAGACTTTCTCTATCATTTTCGACGAGAAAGAATTTGATGAATCAGAATACGCCAGAATGATTGCTGAAATGTATCAGACTAATCATACTGAGATTAAACTGAAACCTGAAATGCTAATGGATGAACTGCCCGGATTTTTTAAAGATATGGATAGTCCAACTGTCGATGGTATCAATACCTACCTGGTGTCTAAACTGGTTAAACAAACCGGAATTAAAGTTGTGCTTACCGGACTTGGTGGCGATGAATTATTTGCCGGATACAAAAACTTTATTCGCTGGAAACAATTCAAATCCAAACAATGGTTATATCAGAATTTTTTATCGCGACTGGCGATTAAGTTCATTAGAATGTTCTATGATAACAGAGCTCTATCGAAAATACACGATCTTCAATCTAACGGAAAAATTGACTTTTCTGATTTCTATAACAACAGCAGAAGCATTTTTCTGAAAGATCAGCTTTCTGAACTTATGGATACACCTGCCGGATTAAATGCACCTCACTGGGTGGATTTAAAGAGTGATACAATCAATACACTACCTCAGCTGAGTCAGTATTCAATTGGTGAGATATCCAACTATACCCTGGATGTGTTAATTAAAGATACTGATCAGATGAGTATGGCATGGGCTTTAGAAGTGCGCGAGCCTTTCTTTGATTACGAATTAGTTGAATATGTGCTGGGCATACCAGATAAATTTAAATACGATGAGAAAACACCTAAAAATCTATTAGTTAAATCAGTTGGAAAACTAATTCCATCTGATATAGTATACAGGCCGAAAAAGGGTTTTTCGTTTCCATGGGATTACTGGTTGCGCAACGAACTTAAATCGTATTGTAGCGATGCAATAAACAGTTTAAATAAGAGAGGTCTGTTTAAAAAGGACAGTGTTTTAGTTTATTGGAATAAGTTTCTGGAAAATGACAAAACTATTACCTGGTCGCATATATGGTCGTTTGTTGTACTCGAAAACTGGATGAAAGAAAACAATATAACTGTTTAAAAAAACTACTATGAAAATACTTCGTGTCATCAACAGTATGAATCCAGAAAAAGGCGGCCCTTGTCAGGGGATTCGCAATACAATTCCTCAGATTGATCTGATGGGGCATGTTTCTGAAGTGGTGTGTCTTGACGATTCAGCTGATGCGTGGATAGGGAAGGATAAATTTAAAGTTTATGCTGTAGGCAAGGCTTCCGGTCCATGGGCTTATAATAAAAACCTAATGGGATGGCTAAAGGAAAATCTTGGAAATTATGATGCTGTAATCATTCACGGATTATGGCAATACCATAGTTATACCGTGATTAAAGCGGTAAAAAACCTGAGAAAATCTGGTAAGTCAGCTCCAATGGTATATGTTATGCCACATGGCATGCTTGATCCATACTTTCAAAAGGCTTCAGGAAGAAAACTGAAAGCCATTAGAAACAGTGTATTCTGGCATATAATAGAATCAGAGGTGGTTAATTCTGCCGATGGTATTTTGTATACCTGTCAGGAAGAACTTGAACTTGCAGCTCAAACATTCAGTAATTACAGGCCTAAAGAAGTGTATAATGTGGGATATGGCATATTACAGCCACCTGTTAAGAGCCATGTTAGTATAGATGCATTTTATTCATTCTGTCCTGAGGCAAAAGAAAAACCTTTTATATTGTTTCTAAGTCGTGTTCATGAAAAAAAGGGAGTCGATTTATTACTGAAGGCCTTTGACAAAGTTTATAACTCGCAATCAAATGTTCCTATGCTGATTGTTGCAGGTCCCGGAATGGATTCTGAATATGGTAAATCCTTGCAGAATATAGTCGCGCAATCGGATTTCCTTAAGTCAAATGTGCGTTTCGTTGGAATGATTCAATCTGATATAAAATGGAGCGCATTTTACAACTGTGAAGTCTTTATATTGCCAAGCCATCAGGAAAATTTCGGTATAGCAGTAGCAGAAGCAATGGCCTGCTCTAAGTCAGTATTGATCAGTGATAAAGTAAATATCTGGCAGGAAATTAAAAATGGTCGTGGTGGCTACGTTGAAAATGATACAGAACAAGGAACAGAAAAAATGCTTCGCCAATGGTTAAATACCAGTGCAGCAGACAGGGAAATGATGGCCAATCATGCTTTTGAGACCTATAAACAATTTTTTACAGTTGAACAGGCAGCCAGTAATTTATTAAAAGTTATTAATACCAGAACAGAAAATGCATAACCAGAACACACATACCGGACCGTCTTTTTCTCTGAGTAACAGACTTGCAAGAGTGGTTTGGGGTATTGTCAATACTCTATTTTTCAGATATACACCAAAGCCTTTGCATGCATGGAGGTCTTTTGTCCTTCGTTGCTTCGGCGCTAAAGTAGGAAAAGGGGTGCATGTTTATCCAAAAGTAAATATCTGGGCACCCTGGAATCTGGTGTTGAAGGATGGTTGCGGAATTGCTAATGGTGCTACTTTATATTCACAGGATGTAATTACAGTAGGTAAGCTGGCTGTGATATCTCAGGGTGCACATATTTGTGCCGGAACTCATGATTACAATACTGAAGGATTTATATTGATAACCAAACCTATTACAATCGGAGATAGAGCCTGGGTGGCAACAGAAGCGTTTATTCATCCAGGTGTTAAAATTGGAGAGGGATGCGTAATTGGTGCCCGCTCTGTAGTTGGTAAACATATGCCAGACTGGATGGTCTGTTCCGGAAATCCATGTACGCCACTTAAACCTAGAACTAAATTTATCTGATGCTTGATCTGACTATCGCCATACCTGCTCTGAATGAAGAGAAAAATTTACCTGGTTGCCTGAAGGCCATTGGAACAGACTTAGCTGCTAAAATCGTGGTGATAGACTCTGGAAGTACTGATGCCACTCAATCTATATGTAATGAATTTGGGGTTGAATTTATTCAGTTTAAATGGGATGGTAAATTTCCTAAAAAACGCAACTGGTATCTTAGAAACCATACTCCAGAAACCCAATGGGTATTATTTCTGGATGCCGACGAATATCTGACCAGTGATTTTAAAAGGGATTTAATTGCTGCATTGTCTGAGCCAACCGATATCCAGGCTTACTGGCTAAGCTATACCATCTATTTTATGGGTAAAAAATTAAAAGGAGGATACCCGCTCAATAAGTTGGCATTGTTCAGAATTGGGGCAGGTGAATACGAAAAAATAGATGAAGAACAGTGGAGTAAACTGGATATGGAAATCCATGAACACCCAATTATTAATGGAAGAATAGGTGCGATCAAAAGTAAAATTGATCACCAGGATTTCAGAGGAGCTACCCATTACGTTAATAAACATACTGAGTATGCTTCCTGGGAAGTTAACAGATATCTGAAAGCCATTAACGACGAAAGTGTCGCAAGGCAATGGACATGGAAACAAAAACTTAAATACAGATTACTAAAATCAGTGCTCATTGGTCCGGTTTTCTTTTTCGGAAGCTATATTCTGCTGGGTGGTTTCAGAGATGGAAAGGCTGGCTTTGCCTTTGCTATCATGAAAATGAGTTACTACAACCTTATTTATTGTAAATTACAGGAAGAACTGAAGAAATAATGGAGAAAAAGCTGAACATACTGGTATATGCTTCTGTGTTCTACCCCGGAATTGGGGGGATAGAAAACCATACGCTTTTTCTGGTTAAAGAATTTGTCAGACAGGGACATGCTGTCAAAGTTGTTACTGAACAGGTTCAGGATCCCAATCGCCCTCTTGATAACATTGAAGTCATTCATGCGTCTGGTTTTTTAAACCAGTTAAGAGCTTTCTTCTGGTCAGACCTCGTTTATATGCCCAATATAACACTGAAAGGTATCTGGTTATTTGCCTTTAATCCTTTTAAAAAATGGGTGATATCTCACAACGATTTTCACTTAATGTATACCAGCGACTGGAAAACAAAATTTAAAAATTATCTGATCAGTAAAGCCAGTGCCAATATTTCTGTCAGTAAGAGTGTCGCAGCATTTCTAAAAGTGCCTTCTGATGTTATTTATAATTGCTACGATAACGACGTTTTTAAATTATACCCGGAAGAGAAAAGAGAGTTTGATTTTGTCTTTGTTGGTCGTCTCGTTTCACAGAAAGGCTGCGAATTGCTGATTGATGCTTGTAGTGAACTGGAACAAAAATTCACACTTAATATCGTTGGTGATGGATTTGAATATGAAAAGCTGCAGCAAAAAGTTAAAAATATGAATCTCGAATCTCAGATAAAATTTCTGGGATTTAAAAAAGGAGAGGATCTGGCACGTTGCCTCAATCAGCATAAAACTATGATAGTTCCTTCTCTGGATGTTGAAGGATTTGGTATCGTTGCACTTGAAGGTCTGGCTTGCGGATGCCAGATGATAGTCTCTGATGCAGGCGGACTCCCTGAAGCCGTGGGAGAGTTTGCCAGAGTATTTCCAATGAAAGATAAACACACACTAAAATTATATTTAAACAATGCTATGTCACACAACACTAACATTCAGAATTCTGATGCTTTAAATCAGTTTCTTGCTAACCATTCTAAATCATCTGTCGCAAAAGACTATCTAACTGTATTCAATCAAATTATTTTAAATTAATCTCTATTATGCTCGCTTTAAAAGATTTAAAAGACTTTAATCTCCCCGATAAAACTCTATGTTTAACCTATGATGATGGTCCGGGACCATACACACTTGAAATTGCCCGCTTCCTTCATCAGCATAACATTAGAGCTACTTTTTTTGTGGTTGGTAAATTTGCTGTTGAACATACTGATATATTGGATGAATTAAGTGCATTGGGACATATAATTGGTAATCATACATACGAACATCCTGATATGCCTTATTTCGTTTCTATTAATGGAAATGTTCAGGATCAAATCATCAGAACAAATACGATCATTCAAAAATACAACGAAGGAAAGCTGACTTATTTCAGAGCCCCTTATGGAAAATGGTCGCCTGAAGTGGCACACGAACTAAATTCGAATTTAAGAACATCATACAGGTTCGCGGGACCAGTATACTGGGATATTGAAGGTATCGATTGTTACTACTGGAAACTGGGTAGGACCGTAGAGGATGCTGTGAATATTTATCTCGAAAAAATACATTTGTATAATAAAGGGGTTGTCGTAATGCACGATCAGATTGCCGATATGGATACCGTAAAGGCGGTCAATAAAACTCTTGAACTTACCCAAAAGTTAGTACCTGTATTAATTGAACAAGGTTATTCCTTTATCGGACTCGATGAAATAAGTGATCCACAACTTAATTCTGCAAATGAGGATGTTTTCGCCTTACAGGCGCCAAATGGAAATTTTCTTCAATATGAAGATAAGGAAGACGGTGTTTTAAAGTGGACTGATAAAGGCTTACAGGCAAACAATATTGCATTTACTATTGAGAATATGGCAGATGGTAAAGTGAGTCTTAAAACCAGTTCAGGGCATTACCTGACAGTTAATGCAGATATTGATGCGGTGGTGAGGGTTTCTGGTAAAAAGAGCGAACAGTCTTTGTTTGATTATATTCCAGTAGATGCCAGCAATATGCAATTCAGAACATACAATGGTAATTACTGGGGCTCAAACTCTAAATCTCAAAGTTTGCTCAAAGCAGATGCTGCTTTTATGCATCAGGCTATTACTTTG
>JBJTNS010000336.1:0-15589 GCA_046074245.1 Chitinophagaceae bacterium
AATATTGGTAATCATCTCGGACCATACCCCTTGAGTATCTATACAGAATCAGCCATTTATAAGACACACGATCTCTTAGGTATTCCTATTAATGGTGAAGGTATCAATTTTAATAATTTTGATTACCATGTAACTGCTTCGCCCAATACCGAAGACAATGCACCAAATTTAATTCATATTGTATTGATGCTATTCAGCTTTGTTTTTGTCATAATAGAGCTCATCAGAAGAAAACGTCATTTTAAAGATCCAGTGGTTTTTACGCTTGGCATAATTGTTTTGCAATTTGTGTTATTTAATTTTTTTCTAAAGTGGCAACCATGGCATTCGCGGAACCATATCTCTATGTTTGTTGAGTTTGTTCCTATACTGGCATTGATTGTTTTTGATCGGAATCAATACAAAAGATACAAACAAATACTATTGGGAATTATGATTTTTTATGCAGTTTTATTAATTGTATTTAACCGACTACGACCCTTTATTTCCTACCCGCCATATACTTCAACAGTTAGCCTGTTTAGCAGCAGAGATGAAAAGTACTTTGCAGACAGAACCCATCTGATCAGCGATTTCAGGAATATCAGGCAAAAACTGGGGAATATCAACTATCATACTATAGGAATTAATATATACTGGAACGAATATGAGTACCCATATTTTAAAGATTGCTTTTCAGTTTTTGAAATAAAGCCTTATCACATAATAGATAAATCAAATCCAAGCAAAATACTAGTGAATGAAAATTATATTCCTGATTACATAATTTCGGACAGAACCTATCTGAATGTCATCGACTTTAAATTCATGAAATATTATAAAATAACAGAGGACAATAGTAATATTGCACTTTATAAACGCATCGATTAGGATGAAGATACTGTATTACTCGCCTCACCCCACCCACGACATCGTAAGCGAGGTGGGTTATGCCACACATCAGAGAGAGGTAATACTGGCTCTTAAAGAAATGGGACACGATGTTTTACCTGTTATTATGGGAGGAACAGAAGCATCAGATTTAAATCCAGTTGCCAGAGACACCTATCAGCCTTCAAAGTTAAAAAGTATCATAAAGAAACTGATGCCATCATGGCTTTGGACGAGTTTTAATAACTATAAATTAAGACAACACGATAAAAGGGCTGGTGAACGATTGCAGAAAGCTCTGAATGATTTTAAGCCAGACCTTATATACGAACGATCAGAATACCTTCAGGATTCAGGCGCAAAGCTGGCTTCTTCTCTGGGTATACCATATTTTCTGGAAGTAAATGCGCCATTTGTTGAGGAAATGAACGCTTTCGAAGGATATTCTCTTTACCATCCTCTGGCACATAAAATTGAAAAGTATAAGCTGGATAAGGCGGATAAAGTATTTGTAGTTTCCACTTCTCTGGCCGATTTTCTTAAGAAACACTACCTGTGTGACGCCCAAAAAATACTGGTTCAACCTAATTGTATTAATCCTACTAAAATTTCTGTACACTCCGATACAATTAACCAAATAAAAACAAATTTCTATATTGGTGAAAAGAAAGTTATTGGCTTTGTTGGTTCTATGTTTCCCTACCATGGGGTTGATTTATTAATTTCAGCATTTGCTGATGTTCACAAGAGACATCCTGAATCTGTTTTAATGGTGGTGGGAGATGGTAGTATTTTAAAACAATTAAAAGATCAGGCAGTGGGTTTAGGTATAGATAATGATGTCATTTTTACTGGCAAAATTCCACATAAGGAGGTCTTCAATTATATAAGTGCTATGGACATCTGTATTATGGCAAGATCAAACTGGTATGGTTCTCCTGTTAAATTATTTGAATACGGTTTGATGAAGAAGCCAATCATTGCTCCCGATACTATGCCTGTCAGAGATGTTATGGAACATGGTCAGGATGCCCTGATCATTAAAGATGATGTTGAGTCATTAAAGTCTGCTTTAGAGAACTTATTAAATGACACAGCACTTGCTAATCATTTAGCCGGTAATTTTTATCAGAAAGTAATGGATGCTTATCAGTGGAAACACGCAGCAAATAATATTATTAAGCAATGCATATAGCAATAGTTTGTGATGGCGTACATCCTTATGTGATGGGCGGTATGCAAAGGCATACCTATTATCTGGTGAAATATCTCAGCAGAATGGGCATTAAAATCACTCTGGTGCATTTTAATATGAGTAAACTGGATATCCATAAGCTAGAGGTTTTTACTGAACAGGAGAGGGCTTTTATTGAAAATATAGTTCTTGATTTTCCCAAAGGTGATAAGTTACCGGGTCATTATGTAAGAGCATCCTACAAATACTCATGCATGGTATTTGAGCTGTTAAAGGACAGAATGTCTGAGTTTGACTTTATTTATTCGAAAGGATTCAGCGCATGGAAAATTATCAGAGAAAAGCAGAAAAACCCATCAGCATTTCCTCCAGTCGGAGTTAAATTTCATGGATATGAGATGTTTCAGAAACAAGCTGATGTTAAAAGTCTGCTCAAATCTCTTTTATTAAGAAGACCGGTCAGATGGATCAGTCTGAATGCTGATTATGTTTTTTCTTATGGCTCTAAAATTACAGAGATTATAAAAAGTTTGGGTGTCAGGCCAGCTTCAATAATAGAGATTCCCGCAGGAATAGAAAAAGAGTGGATGAGAGAATCTGAAATTCAGGTAAATTTTAAACGCAGGTTTGTTTATCTGGGTCGTTATGAGAGAAGGAAAGGCATCGAAGAACTTAACAAAGCCATTCAGCAGCTCTCAGATTTGTCATTGCCATTTGAGTTTCATTTTATTGGTCCGTTTACTGATGATCAGAAATTAAGAACGCCTGGTGTTTTCTATCATGGCGCTATTACAGATAATGATACCATAAGAAATATACTTGATCAGTCAGATTTTCTTGTTTGTCCGAGCTGGAGTGAAGGTATGCCAAATGTTATACTTGAGGGAATGGCAAGAGCTTGTGCAATTATTGCTACAGATGTGGGGGCTACTTCTATCATGCTTTCTAATGATAATGGTTTAACCGTTAAAACTGGCAGTATTGATGATCTGGTTATACAAATTAAAAAGGCAATTGTAATGAGTGAAGCTGAAATACTATCTCTAAAACTTTCGTCATTACTTAAGGTAAAAGAAAAATTCGTTTATGAGCGAATTTTAAATAAATTCGTCGATTCAATTCAAACAATAATAAAAAAATGATGAACAAAATTAAAGAACTCAACTTAAAGGTATGGGTAATATATGTCTTACTGGCATTCCCGATGTTCTATTTTGCCTACAAATTTGGAGTATTATTACAAGGCTATAAGGATGCGGAGTCTTATCTAAAATTATATGAGAATTTAAGTTCTCCGGATGTTGAGGCACCATTCAACATGCGATTAATAAGTGCATCAATTATTCATTTTATGGATAAATTAGGCCTGATGTATTATACCGAGTGTTCAATCGATGCATACCCACAGTTTGATAAAAGCTTATTTTTTAATAACATCTTCCTGAATTTTTTCTGCATTTCTCTGACATCATTTTCTTTGTACAGAATTTTCGTAAAACTAGGATTCAATCCAATCATGTCCTTTTTATCAGGCGTCCTTTATTTGCTTGGTTTTGGAACACTATTTTATCTGATGATGCCAGGTCCGGATGCATTATCTGTTCTGATTTTTACTTGGATAGTTTATTTCTACATTCAAAAAAGTTTCTGGCTGATTCCTCTTTTCTCGCTCTTGATATTGCAAAGAGAATACTTCTTCCTGTCCTTTATGGTTATTTCTTTAATGGATTTCCTGAAGCAAAAGAACAAGTACTATATTTACGTTTTCATCATTAACATAGCATGTTTTCTGATCTATTTTGCCTTAAGAAAGACTATTTTTCATACTCACCACTGGAGCCATCAGACTTCACCGGAATTCCTGTTAAAGACGCTCTTTAACAGCGATCTACAACTGGTGCCATTAATAAAACAGTCTCTCATGACTATGAATATTTATCTGATTTATATCTTCATAATTATTTATAAGAAGATGAAGGGAATGAGCATTAATTCACATTATTTACTAATCACATTATTAATGCTTGCTGAAATCACCGTACTTAGTTATGCAGCTACTTTTGGAACGAATAACGGCAGATATTTTTATTTAAATATCCCATTCTTCCTTTACTTTATGATGCTAGAAATCCGACCATTTTACGAGAAACTTCTGGGTTATAATAAAGAGGAATAAGTATTATAAACGCTGTTGTTTTAACTTTTCTTTCTGATAATATTCTCTGATGATTTTATTGCAGAGATAATACATGAAAAAGAACAGGAAAAAGCCGTTTCCAAAGTAATTACCTGTTCTCACCAAACGGATTATAAACCAGATGAAAATACTTTGATTAATCAGGGTATAATCTCTTAAATCAGGATGCCCATATCCTCTTTTTCCAATAAAATTTTTAAAGAGGAATAGGAAAAATAAACCAAGTCCTAGTATACCAGTTTCAGACATCAACCTGACAAACATGGAGTTTGCATCTGCTGTATTAAAAATGCCATATCTAATCACATAATCCTGATCAAAATATTTGCTGAAGTATTTTTTATAATTAGTTTCATGAGTTCCCAAACCGGTACCAGTTAAGGGTTTTTCGTTAAACGAAGCCTGAGCAATGATATAATTTGAATAAAGCGCAAAGCTACTGGTGTTAAGTTCATTTAAATCTTCTTTTTTAGTAGAGTTATTTTTGAAGGCTTCCAGTGTTTGGTTAAACTTAATATTAAACTCTATCCATTCTTTTTGAATATTGTTAAAGGAAATCATTAACAATGCGATAAAAACAGGCAACAGAATAACTTTCCAACTTTTAAAATTCAAATAGTTTTTGTCGTATAACCAGAAAAGAATAATTCCTCCTAATCCAAGAAAACCAGCAGATGAGAACGTAAAAATAAAACAGGTGAATATTGCACTTGTGATGAACAGATTATTATAAGTTGAGAGTACTTTTTCGAAGATAGTTGTTTTATAAAGGATATAAAACATAGAGGGAAGAAGAGCAACTGCCAGAAAATACGGTTCTCCCAATAAGCCATATATTCTGTAATAGCCAGAAGTGGTCATTCTTATTCTCTCATTGATGTGAATTCCATTTAGATTTAATATCTCTTCTAACAGTCCCTCTAATGAGATAAATAAAGCCACAAAAATGTACATTCTGAAGATCCTTTTTACTTCAAAATTATTGTAAGCGAGAAATGTATAATAAGCAATAGAGGTAAAGACTACTCCTATTAGTTGTTTGGTAACCCCCAAACTATACGTGTCTTCTATTAATGTCACTATCAGTGTTGTAACGATTAGTGTTGTAATAGATACAGTAAACCACCGTGGTAATAATTGAAATGAACCAGTTGATTTGATATAATAAATAATACTTACAATGAAAATTAAGTAATAATAATAAAAGTCAAATGGTAACTGATAACGCAGGAATATAAAATCATCCATGAATACGGAGGCTACCATGGCCCAGCTAATCAGTTTTTTGAAATTCATGAATTAAGTATAATCTTTGCAAAAGTAAAAATTTTGCGCGTATTAATACTATATACTGAACTTGCGGGTTATGTTCTTGGGAATTTTAAACGGTTTTTAGATCTGAATCCTGGTGCTGAATTGCTAGTGGTACACTATCCTGTCAATCCAGAAGCCCCATTTAATTTTGATACTTATAAAGGTGCAAAATTTATTGTTTTTGATAAACTTAAAGCAGAAACTCAAGCTCTGGAGCTTTTAAAATTTAAGCCAGATGCCGTTTTGTGTTCTGGATGGGGAAATAAAACGTACATTGATTGGGTAAAAGCCTTAGATAAACGGGTTAAACGTGTTATATGCTTCGACAATCAATGGAAAGGTACCGTAAAACAAAGGCTGCTCTCGGTGATTTCTTCTTTCACATTTTTAAAGATGTTTAAGTATGCCTGGGTGCCTGGCGAACCTCAGAAACAGTATGCACTGAAACTTGGATTTAAGGAATCTAATGTTTTTACGGGTCTGTACCCAGCCGATACCGAATTGTTTATTCCAATCGGCAAAAAGAAACTTTCTGAAAAAGGAGAATATCCTAACGTTATGCTCAGTGTGGCCCGGTACATTCCTCAAAAAGATCTTCCAACAATGTGGCAGGCATTCATAGAGGCCAATCAGGTAACAGGCCAAAAATGGTCAATGCAATGTATAGGATTCGGTGAACAGTTTGATCAACGAATTCAACATCCTTCAATTTCTCATCTTGGATTTAAACAGCCTGCTGAAATTGAATCCTATGTCTTAAATTCAGGGGTTTATGTATTGCCAAGTACATACGAGCCCTGGGGAGTTGCCGTTCATGAAATGGCATTGTGCGCATTGCCTCTGGTACTGAGTGATAAAGTTGGAGCAGCTTCTTTGTTTTTAAAACAGAAAAATGGTTTTTCTTTCCGGGCTGGCGATCAATCGGGACTGGCAGAAGTGTTCATTAAATTAATGAATATGTCAGATGATGAATTATGGGCAATGTCTGAAGCTAGTTTTGAGTCGGGTATGCAATTAAGCAGCAACCACTGGGCTGGTACAATGTCAAAAATATTAAACGACTAAATGGATAAAACTACAAACGGCACCATTCTCATTTTTACAGATTGGTATGTTCCGGGATACAAGGCTGGCGGTCCGATACAATCTGTGTATAATCTTGCTCAATTACTCAGCAAAGATTTTAAAGTTAGGATCGTTACCCGTAATACCGATCTTGATTCACAGGAACCTTATCCAAAAATAACGGCCGATACCTGGGTTCAGCTTGCAGAGAACCATGAAGTCATGTATTTGAGTCAAGGAAATATTAATTTTAAAACAATTAAACAATTAATTAAGCAGAATACAAATAACACTATATTAATTAACGGATTATTTTCATTTTACTTTAGTTTTTTGCCTACACTTTTGTGTGTAGCTTATCCCGTTAAAAAAGTACTGATTGCTGTAAGAGGAATGCTTCATGCTTCTGCATTGTCAGTTAAACCTCTGAAAAAACAACTTTTTCTGGCATTTGCCAGAGGCTTTGGTTTGTATCTGAAACCTATTATGCTTGCTACTAATCAGGCTGAAGTTGAAGAAATCAAACGAACGCTTGGTAAAGTTAAGCCTTTAATTGCTCCAAATATTCCAGCCATTTATAAAGCGCTGGAACCAAAACAAGCAGCTAATGATATCTTTACCATGGCATTCATTGGCAGAATCGCACCTGAAAAGAATCCCTTGCTGGTTTTAAAAGCTTTAAAATCCTATACTAAGCCCGCTAAAATGATATTTTGTGGAGGTTCTATCGATGATCATTATTTGTCTGTGTTCAAACAAGAAATGCAACAGATGCCAGGACACATACAGGTAGAGTACCATGCAGATATGCCGCACAGCGATATCCAGAACTTGCTCGCCAGAATTGATGTCATGGTACTCCCTAGTCTTGGTGAAAATTTCGGGCATGCTATATACGAAAGTTTTGTTGCAGGTGTTCCGGTTATCATCGGCAATAATACGCCATGGAAGAACATCGAGTCAAAACTTGCTGGAATAGAGATACAGGCTGATGACAGTGAGGCATTACTGGCTGCTATGAGTCATTTTTCATCTATGGATGCTTCTGTCTATGAAACATGGCGCAAAGGGGCTAATGCTCTTGCTGAAGAATATTATTCTACCAATAATTTCAGGCAAATTTATTTAGAATTGTTTTCTTGATTACATTTGCCACATAAAATGAAAGGAACAGTTCAGCTAAATACCTATAACAACGACCATTTTAATCCGGGTGCCGGAAAAATAAAAAGGGCGCTTTGGCATATAGTTAATGCGTTGTTCTTTAATTCGTTTTTTCATTTTTATGGTTTGAAGATTGCCTTGCTTAAATTGTTCGGTGCAGAAGTGGGCGTTAATGTTCTCATAAAACCTTATGTTAATATCAAGTATCCATGGAATCTGATCATCGGTAATGATGTCTGGATTGGTGAAAATGTATGGATCGATAATCTCGAAAAGGTACAAATCGGTAATAGCGTATGCCTGTCACAGGGGGCTCTGCTGCTCTGCGGGAATCATGATTATAAAAAATCTACTTTCGATCTGATAACAGGAACCATCATTCTTGAAGATGGTGTCTGGATAGGAGCTAAAAGTATTGTGTGCGGAAATGTAATCTGTCACTCGCATAGTGTTTTAAGTGTTAACAGTGTTGCTGCCCGGAACCTTGATGCCTACACAATTTATAAAGGAAATCCGGCAACTCCAATTAAAGAAAGAATCATTGAATAATCCAAAAGTATCCATCATAACGATTTGTTTTAACTCTGGAAAAACAATTGAAGACACCTTGGTTTCTGTAAGAAATCAGGACTATCCCAATATTGAACATGTAATAATCGACGGCCTGTCTAAGGATAATACTCTCGAAGTTATAGAAAAAAATCAGCATGCAGGCATCGTTTTACTCAGCGAAAAAGACCATGGTTTATATGATGCTTTAAACAAAGGATTTCAATTGTGCACTGGCGATATTATTGGTGTTTTGCATTCTGATGATTATCTGGCAGGAAACTCGGTAATTTCTAATCTGGTTAATTTGTTCCAGCAACATCCAGATGCCGGCGCTGTTGCTTCTTCAGTCAATATTTATAAACCAGAACGTCCTGAAAAACCTTACAGGGTATATAATGCAAGTCATTTTAAAACCTGGCAGTTCAGAATTGGAATTCAACCTCCACATCCGGGTTTCTATGTAACAAGAAGCGTGTTTAATCAGGTCGGCTATTTTAACTCGTCTTATAAAATCAGTGGTGATTTCGACTGGCTCTACAGAGTAATAGTGGAAGAAAAAACAAATGTATTTTATACAGATTTTGTTACTGTAAGTATGCGCGACGGTGGTGTTAGTTCATCTGGTATTGAAAGTAAAAAACTGATGAACAGAGAGAACCTGAGAGTATTAAAATCTCACGGTGTATACAGTAATAAATTCCTTATATACATGAAATACTTCTGGAAGGTATTTCAATTAAGATTCTAAATTATTTAGAGCTTGTGCCTGTAAGTTTTTCTCTCAGGAAGTCGCCCGTGTAACTTTCCTTACATTTAATAAGATTTTCAGGAGTTCCTTCAAACACCAGGTTTCCACCTTCATTACCGCCTTCTGGTCCGAGATCAATCACCCAGTCTGCACACTTGATTACATCCGGATTGTGCTCTATAATGAGTACAGAATGTCCTTTTTCAATTAAGGCATTAAAGCAATACAATAGTTTATGGATATCATGGAAATGAAGTCCAGTTGTCGGCTCATCAAATATAAATAGTGTATGGGTTTCTTTGGTATTGCCTTTTCCTAAGAAGGTTGCCAGTTTAATTCGCTGTGCCTCTCCTCCACTTAGGGTATTACTAGACTGACCTAATGAAACATAGCCTAAACCTACATTTTGAAGTGGTGCAATTTTAGAACTGATAGAAGGTTTATCACTGAAAAACTCCATCGATTCATCAACGGTCATTTCAAGAATATCTGCAATGTTTTTTTCTTTATAAGTAACTTCCAGAATCTCATCTTTAAATCGTTTACCATTGCAAAACTCACAGGGTAAAATTAAATCTGCCATGAATTGCATTTCAATTGTTACCTCGCCCTCGCCCTTACAATTGTCGCATCTTCCTCCATCAACGTTGAATGAGAAATGTGATGGTTTAAGCTTCTTGGCTTTGGCAACAGGCAGTTCCGAAAATAAATCGCGAATGCTGTCATAAGCTTTCACATAAGTAACTGGATTACTTCGGCTCGACTTACCAATCGGGTTCTGATCAACCATCTCGATTTGTTTAACTAAATGAATGTCGCCTGAAATCTTCTCATGCTTGCCGGTTTTTGTGCCCGTATAATTGCCTATTGCTTTGTTAAGACCAGGATAGAGAATATTCTTAATTAAAGTAGTTTTTCCGCTTCCACTCACGCCGGTTACACATGTTATCACCTGAAGCGGAAAACGTACATCTACATTTTTAAGATTGTTCTCACGAGCACCTGTTATTTCAATACTGTTTTTCCATTTCCTTCTGGATACAGGTATGTCAATTTTGAGACGCTGACTTAAATACTGACCAGTTAAACTGTCTTTGCTGCTTAGTATATCAGAATAGTTTCCACTGTAAACCAGATTTCCACCTTTAGTGCCAGCCTGTGGTCCGATATCTATTAATTTATCTGCTGCCAGCATCATCTCCTCCTCATGCTCAACTACGATGACAGTATTACCGATTTTTTGAAGTGTTTTTAAGACCTCAATTAATCTCTGAGTATCCCTTGGGTGTAAACCAATACTTGGCTCATCCAGAATGTACATACTACCAGTTAAACTGCTGCCTAAAGATGTGGCAAGATTGATTCTCTGAGATTCTCCTCCACTTAAAGTGTTACTTAATCTATTTAATCCTAAGTAGCCTAATCCCACATTTTTAAGAAAAATTAATCTGTTCTTAACCTCTGTAAAAATTCTACCTCCAATCTGTGTATCAGTAACTGATAAAGTAACGTTATTGAAATAGTCGTTTGCCTGATCGATTGACATCAGTAAAACGTCCTGAATACAAGTGTGCTTTGGTATTGTTTTACTTGCATTCGTGGCAATTAGTTTCACATACGAAGCATCTTTTCGTAATCGGGTACCTTTACAGTCCGGGCAAACAGTCTTGCCCCTGTAACGACTCAGCATCACTCTGTATTGAATCTTATAGGATTTTTCTTCCAGATATTTGAAAAAGGCATTGATGCCCTGAACTTTCTCATTGCCATCCCATAACAGAGATTTCTCTTTCTCACTTAGTTCGTAATAACTGCGATGAACCGGAAAATCGTATTCAATTGCCATGCGAATGAACTCTTCTTTCCACTCACTCATGGTTTCACCTTTCCATGGCTGAACACATCCTTCGTATACACTTAAATTTTTATCAGGAACCACCAGGTCTTCGTCTATTCCGATAACCTGACCATAGCCTTCACATGTTTTACAAGCACCAAGCGGATTGTTGAAACTCAGAAAATCTTTACTTGGAATTTCGAAACTGATGCCATCCATCTCAAACTTGTTCGAAAAATCGTGCATCTTATCGTCTACTTTAACAAAACAGGTTCCATGACCTTCCCAAAAAGCACTCTCAATAGAGTCTGCCGCCCGGTTCTGTAAATCTTCATCTGTTTTATCAAATACCAGACGGTCTATCACCAGATAAGCTTTTGTCCCTTTTAAATCTTTCTTTACATCAACATCCCCAAGTTTTAAAATTCCGGCATTGGTTAAAATTCTTACAAAACCTTGCTGCAAATAAGTGCTTAAAATGTCTTTCTCTTTACCCTTCTTAAAATCAATCTCACTTAGTATCAAGACAGTTTGACCGTCTTCTAGTGTATTGATAAAATTCACAACATCATCTGTTGTATGTCTTACTACTTCTTTTCCACTCACTGGCGAAACTGTGCGGCCAATTCTTGAAAATAATAGTTTTAAATAGTCATATATCTCTGTACTGGTAGCAACTGTACTTCTTGGATTGCGTGTATTAACCTTTTGCTCAATCGCTATGGCTGGTGCTAAACCTTCAATACTATCGAGTTCTGGCTTATTCATTCTGCCAAGAAATTGTCTGGCATAACTGCTCAGACTCTCGACATAACGACGCTGACCTTCAGCAAATAAAGTGTCAAATACAAGACTACTTTTACCACTTCCTGATACACCTGTAACAACAGTAAAACTTCCCGAAGGAATTTCGACATCGATGTTCTTTAAATTGTGTACACGAGCCCCTTTTATGATGATTTGCTGTTGTTTTGCCACGTTAGATGAGTATTTTGCAAAGGTACTTTTTTGTTTTGATAATAGGAAGTAAACCTGTTTTTATATTCAAGCAATAAACACACGAAATAAACTTTAGTTTTTTACGTTTGTTGGGTATGCATTTCTGGTCGCTTTTGTTTCTTATTACTTTACTTTGCTGCAATCATACCAACCATGCTTCAATAGGTGCCGAAACTCAGATACAGCATTCAAACTTATTAGATACCAATGAACACCTCTTGTGTGACAGATTTAATTGCCCGGATTCTTTTGAAAGACGTGCATTAGATTCCTCCAGTTTTGCCTTTTACCTTTCACACCTGAAATTAAAGCCACAAGGCACTAAAGTCCGTCTCTTCGACGGAAGCATTAAACCGAATGAGGATGTATACTCTGCTGTAATTGATATGCCTATTAGTCCTAAAGATCTACAACAATGCGCAGATGCTGTCATGCGCCTCAGAGGCGAATATCTGTATGGGAGAAAACAATACAATGCAATTGCATTTCGCTTTCTAGGCGATGGTAAACTGCATTCATATATTGATTATGCCGGCAACGATCGTTCATACAACAAATTTCTTAAATACATGGATCATGTGTTTTCATATGCTAATACAGCCTCTTTGTTTGCTCAACTTAAATCAGTTCCCTTCTACACGATTCAAGCTGGTGATGTATTCATTCAAAAAGGTCAGCCCTATGGCCATGCAGTTATTGTGGTCGATATGTGCTATGGTCCGGAAAACGAGAAAAAGTTTTTACTCGCTCAAAGTTATATGCCTGCACAAGAAACCCAGATACTGAAACAACCTGGTTATGAATCATGCTGGTATAGTTCACAGATAAAAGGTCGTTTAAGAACACCGGAATGGACCTTTGATACCACTGATTTGAGAAGATGGTAAAATATTGCAAATATTAGTTCTAACCTATTATCTTTGCGACGCAATTATCAAGAAAAGACGGAGGGAACTGGTCCTGCGATGTCTTGGCAACCTATTTCGCCTTTGGCGGATTTAAGGTGCTACATCCTACCCCTGATAATCAACGGGGAAAGATAATGGCGGAGTTGTAGAACTTACAAATCTTGTCCTGCTTTTTTTGACTTGTTATTTTTATGAGCAGAACGATTCAACCATATTTCAGACTTAGTGGACTAGAACCACTGACACAAACCCCCGAAATCAATTTTATTAATATCGGCGAACGTACCAATGTAACAGGTAGTAAGAAATTTGCCAGATTAATTCTTGAAGACAAGTATGACGAAGCTTTGTCAATCGCTCGTCAGCAGGTAGAAAATGGCGCTCAGGTGATCGATATCAATATGGATGAGGGTATGCTGGATGGTAAAGCAGCTATGGTAAAGTTTCTCAACCTCATTGCTTCTGAACCGGATATTTCAAAAGTGCCTATCATGATAGATTCCTCAAAATGGGAAATCATTGAAGCTGGTTTACAATGTATTCAGGGAAAAGGAATAGTTAATTCAATTAGTTTAAAAGGCGGTGAAGATGAATTCATCCGTCAGGCTAAACTGGTAAAACGCTATGGTGCCGCAACAGTTGTGATGGCTTTCGATGAACAAGGTCAGGCCGACAGCTACGAAAGACGTATAGAGATCTGTCAACGTGCCTACAACATACTGGTTAATGTTGTTAAATTTCCTCCTCAGGATATCATTTTCGACCCTAATATTTTAACAGTAGCAACGGGTATCGAAGAACATAATAATTACGCGGTTGATTTTATCAGTGCCACAAAATGGATTAAGCAAAATCTTCCTCACGCAAAAGTTAGTGGTGGGGTAAGTAATATCTCTTTCTCTTTCAGAGGTAATGATGCTGTTAGAGAGGCCATGCATTCTGCATTCCTTTTTCATGCCATTAAAGCTGGGATGGATATGGGTATCGTTAATGCTGGTATGCTCATGGTTTACGACGACATTCCGAGAGAGTTACTTGACATGGTAGAAGATGTACTTTTAAACCGTCGCCCTGATGCAACTGAAAGATTAGTGGCTTTTGCCGATACCATCAAGTCAAAAGGCAAAGTAATCGTTGCTGATGATACCTGGAGAAAAACCTCTGTCGAAGAACGTCTTAAACATTCTCTTATACACGGTATCACAGAGTTTATCGAGATAGACACTGAAGAGGTCAGACAACTGCTAAAAATCCCTTTACAGGTTATCGAAGGCCCCCTTATGGCTGGCATGAATGTGGTTGGTGATCTCTTCGGAAGTGGCAAAATGTTTTTACCTCAGGTTGTTAAAAGTGCCCGTGTTATGAAGAAAGCAGTTGCCTACCTGGAGCCATATTTGCAGGAGGAAAAAGCCAGGAACATTGCTTCTGGTATCTCAGAGGAAGGCAAGGGTCCCGGTAAAATACTTTTAGCTACTGTGAAGGGCGATGTACACGATATCGGTAAGAACATTGTAGGTGTTGTACTGGCCTGTAACAATTATGAAATTGTCGATATGGGTGTGATGGTTCCAGCCGAAAAAATTCTGGAGAAAGCACGCGAAATCAATGCCGATGTTATAGGTTTAAGCGGACTAATCACTCCGAGTCTGGATGAAATGGTGAATGTGGCTACTCTCATGGAGAAACAAGGGTTCAAAATTCCATTACTGATTGGTGGTGCAACAACAAGCAGAATTCACGCAGCTGTTAAAGTGGCGCCTCAGTATAGTGGTTCAACCGTCCACGTACTGGATGCCTCTAAGTCTGTGCCAGTGGTTTCCAATTTGTTAAGTGATGAAAACAAGGCTGATTACTCTGCTAAGATAAAAGAAGAATATGTTAAACTAGCCGAAGATCACGCAAAACGTCAGAGCGCAAAAGATATTATAAGCATTGAGGAAGCCAGAAACAATAAGGCTTATTTTCAGTTTAACGAGCAAACCATTGTAAGCCCAAAGCAAACTGGAATTCATTACATTAAAGATTATGATTTGAATGAACTCAGACAGGTTATCGACTGGACACCGTTTTTTCAAACCTGGGAACTGGCAGGTAAATACCCGAAAATTCTGACTGATGAAGTTGTAGGTGCCGAAGCGACCAAACTTTTTAACGATGCCAATGCCATGCTGGATCAGGTAATTTCGGAAAAATGGCTAAGTGCTAATGCTAGTTATGGTATTTTACCAGCCCATAGTATCGGTGATGATATCGAAGTATTTGATTTGAATGGTCAGAAGATTGAGACTTTTCATTTTCTAAGACAGCAAAGAAAGATGAGCAACAAAGTGCCAAATCTTTGTTTATCTGATTTTATTGCACCTAAAGAGACGGGCATTACAGATTACCTGGGATTTTTTACTGTAACGGCCGGACTTGGAATAGACGAGCATGTTAAAAGATTTGAGTCGCAGCACGACGATTACAGCAGTATTCTGATAAAAGCACTGGCAGATCGCTTAGCAGAAGCTTTTGCAGAAAAGTTGCACCAGTTAATCAGAACCGATTTCTGGGGCTATAGTAAAAATGAAAATTTATCAAACGAAGATCTTATTTTAGAAAAGTACCAGGGCATCAGACCAGCACCAGGGTATCCTGCCTGCCCGGATCATACCGAAAAAGGGAATTTATTTGAATTACTGGATAATAAAAATGCTTTAGGCGTTAGTCTGACTGAAAGCTATGCCATGCTGCCAACTGC
>JBJTNS010000337.1:0-8683 GCA_046074245.1 Chitinophagaceae bacterium
TGCCAGAATCGTTTTAATTTTATTCATGATGGGTAAGTATTGCTGCAAAAATATTCATTAACTCCAATTATTTAAACTCAAATGTCTTTTTTCTTGTGTCGATCTCAATTCTCAGACAAGCATTGCTTAAAGGCATGTATAGAAATTGACAATATTTTTTTAAAGACTTATAAGTGAATTCGTAGTCGATGTTGTTGTTTGTTTCAAGACAGGCGTTTTCAAGAGTTAATGTTGTGTCTTTACTGATAGCAATTTCCTGGAAACTCAGGTAAAAAACATTGGGAAGCAAGGGACTGTGGCAGCGAATTTTCAGGGTGTCTGAACTGCTATTGCCTGTTTGAATGAGCGTTCCATCATCACCCAGTTTGCCTAAGTACAA
This sequence comes from Chitinophagaceae bacterium, assembly GCA_046074245.1. Lineage (GTDB taxonomy): Bacteria > Bacteroidota > Bacteroidia > NS11-12g > UBA955 > JABMMZ01. The sequence goes on from JBJTNS010000337.1 coordinate 380, forward strand.
TTGCCTGTTATCTGTTTTGGTAATGGTAAAGATCAGTTGGGGACTGAAAAATCGTTTATTGCTGTCGGCGATATAGAAACCACCGCAACAATCGTTGTAAACAAAAAAGAAAGTTTCTGCTTTGTTGATCTGACAAAGGATGGTGTCATAAGGTCTATTTCTATCCGTTCTGTAAAATATCGTATCAATCACATTGTCTACCTTTACTTTTACAGGTTGTCCACCGTAGTTTAAACGCTGTCCGGCAATGATCCATTCGTTAAGTCGCTGATCTTGTTCTGTGTGGAAATTGGTATCGGTAGCAAACACTGCAAACTGCGCCATTACAAACGATGGTAAACTTATAAGGATAAATAGTAAAATATGCCGCATTTTAAGCGAAGATACTATTTATTCATGATAAACACTTTTTGTATTTTTGTGTTTCATATAGCATGGCAAGCAATTCATCTGATAATATTCTGACGCGCGACGGGGAGGTGTTTTATTTACCTGACGTATTTGACCACAGCAGTTCTTCTCAGTTTCTGTCTGCCTTACTCAGCGAAATTCACTGGCAGAATGATGAAGTGAAAGTGTTTGGTAAAACCTATATCACCAGCAGAAAAACGGCATGGTATGCTGATGGTAATTTATCTTATACTTATTCTGGAATCAAGCGAACGCCACATCTTTGGTCGCCCGCCCTGCTTAAGATTCGCGATAAGATTGAACAGATTGCCGGCATACGGTTTAATGCTTGTTTGCTGAATCTCTACCACAATGGCGAAGAGGGTATGGGTTGGCACAGTGATGATGAGCAGGAGCTAGGTCCAAAGCCTGAGATTGTCTCAGTCAGTTTTGGTGCTGCCAGACGTTTCGATTTTAAACATAAAATTACCGCCGAAAAAATCAGTGTAGTGCTCAAAAATGGTAGCGTTTTGTGGATGCGGGGTACTTGCCAGGCAAACTGGAAACACGCATTGCCTAATACCAAAAAAGTGAAAGATATCAGGGTGAATCTCACCTTCAGAAATATTTGTCAGTAGCCAAAAAAAGGCTTCTACTTTTTGGTGATTTTTTCGTTCACTGCTTTTTTTTCTTACCGTCATATGCCCTAACTTTGTCAGGATGAAAACGAATAGTCTGGTAACTTGTCCAAGTTGTAAAACGCAGTTCAGTATTGAGTCGGCATTAACGGCAGATATTGAAAAGGAAATCAATGATAAACTCAGAAAAGAGTTTAATGATAAGTACGTAGCAGAAAAGAAAAAGGTGGAGGAAAGCCTGCAGTTGAAAGAAGAGCAGCTGAAGCAGGAGCGAAAAATGATGCTGGAAGAACAGCAGAAAGAGCTTGCTCAGCGCAAGAAAGAGATTGAGGATATGGTGAAAGAGAAGCTGAGCAAAGAACATGAGGAAATGATGCTGGCCTTGAAGAAGAATAGCGAGGAGCAGGAAGAGAAACTAAAAGAATTTCGCAAGATGGAGGTCGAGAAAATGGAGCTTCAGAAGCGCATTCAGGAGATGGCAGAGTTGCATGATTTTGAAACTAAAAAACTACTGATGGAAAAAGAGATGGAGCTGAAAGAGCGCATCATGAAAGAAGCCGATCAGAAGAATGAATTAAAAATAAAAGAGTATCAGAAGCAAATGGAAGACCAGGCCAAGCTGATTGAAGAAATGAAGCGCAAAGCCGAACAGGGTAGTATGCAGATGCAAGGTGAGGTACAGGAATTGGCCCTGGAAGAAATGCTGAATCAAACTTTCCCGTTTGATAAAATTTCTGAAGTAGGCAAAGGAGTAAGAGGTGCAGATTTGATACAAGTTGTGTTGAATGGTCAGGGTCAGGAATGTGGAACCATTGTTTGGGAAAGCAAGCGTACCAAGGAGTTTCAGCCAGCCTGGATAGAAAAATTTAAAGCGGATTTCAGGCAAAGTGGTGGCGATATCGGCGTTATTGTGACTCAAGCCATGCCAAAAGATATGGATGGTTTTGGTTTGAAAGAAGGAATATACATTTGTCCGTATGAAGATGCTAAGAGTTTGGCCATGGTGTTGCGCATGTCCCTCATCAGAGTGAGTGAAGCCACAGCGGCCAATGAGAATAAGGGTGAGAAAATGCAGATGTTGTATGCGTTTTTAACCGGTAACGAATTTAAGCACCAGATTGAAGCTATTACAGAAGGTTTTATGAGTATGAAGAAGGCCATCTTTAGCGAGAAAGCTGCTATGGAACGCATCTGGAAGGAACGCGAAAAACAAATCGATAAAGTCTTGTTAAACGCCATTGGCATGTATGGAAGTATTAAAGGTATTGCCGGTTCTGCCATTTCAGATATAAAAGGTCTGGAATTAGGCAATACAGAGACTTTACCACCATCAGACAATGATTAACTCGGTTCAGGTTCCTCAGTTTGAAGAGCAGAAAGCCATTCTTATAGATGTGCGTTCGCCATCAGAGTACAGGGAAAGTCATATCCCCGGAGCAATCAACATCCCCTTGTTAAATGACGAGCACCGAAAACTGGTTGGTACTACCTACAAGCAAGTTGGTAAAGATGCAGCAATGAAACTGGGTTACGAACTGGTGACACCTATTCAGGATAGTTTTGTCAAAAATTTAAAAGCGCATACAGATGCATTAGCTGTCAGAATATATTGTGCCAGAGGCGGATTGAGAAGTCAGTTAATGTCGAAGTATTTCATGGATCTCGGTTACGAGGTTACGCATTTAAAAGGAGGTTATAAAGCATATCGGAATGAAGTTCTGAATACTTTGATTCGTTTAAAGAATATTCGAATTCTGAGCGGATATACAGGGAGTGGGAAAACCGAAATACTTCAGTCTTTAGGTGATTTAGGCGAACAGGTTCTTGATCTTGAAGCGCTGGCGCATCACAGAGGTTCGGCATTCGGCGCCCTTGGTCAGCCTGAGCAGCCCAGTTCTTCGATGTTTCATAATTTAATTTACGAGCGGGTAAAGAAATTCGACACATCAAAAATAACCTGGGTGGAAAGTGAGAGTGTAACCATTGGTAAAGTATATCTGCCAAAAGAGCTTTGGGAAAACATGAAGGAAGCAGAGGGTTACGAAATAATTTTGCCTCTTGAAGATAGGGTTAAGCATACTTTGAAACTATATGGAGAATTTGAACTTTCATATTTAGTAAGTTGTATTAAACAACTACAGAAACGTTTAGGTCACGAAGAGATGCAGTTGCTCTGTGCACTTACCGAAATTGGAGAGCTCGAGCCAGTGGTTCTTCGATTGTTGAAATATTACGACAAAGCATATGAGCATGGCAGGGCCAAAAGAGAAAGTCATAAGTTTGTCAAATTGTATTTTCCGACTTTGGATGTTGTAAAAATTGCCAAATTTTTGCAGGACTTGAAAAGTAATACCTCTAAACCTTAAATTTGCATTATATGAAACGACTTTTTCTGATATTGTTTTTAATTGGGTCAACTGTTTTGACATCGAAAGCCCAGTCGGCTTATAAATACTGGTATGTTGGTGATGCAAAAATTGCCTGTCAGATTGGCGATATGGTAACCTCTTGTCTGAAAGTCAGAACCAGTCCGGATAGCGCATGGCGCGATTTTCCGTGGGAGATTGAAGGATATTTATGGGAGCCAGGGACAGAAACTCTGATAGAGATTGAAGAAATTCCTTTAAGCACGCCGACTACTGAAGGTCAGACAATCAAATACAAACTTGTAAGAGTTGTGGAAGTTAAAAATACCGTTTTGAAAAACAAGTCACTGTTAGGTGCTACAAAGTGGAAACTGGTGAATATCGAGCAGGATCGTAAGTTGATTCCAATGGTTAAACGCGCCAATGCCTGGATTACTTTTAATCTGGATAGCAATACCGTGAGCGGTAATGGTGGGTGTAATGGTTTTGGAGGTAATGCAGAGGTAAAAGAAGGAGAAATTAGTTTTGGTCAGATGCTATCAACTTTGATGGCTTGTCCGGGAGATTCGATTGAGAAAAAACTTCTGGAAACCATGGTTGGGCAGTCGCAGTTCTATATCAGAAACAACATTTTGTTTATTACCTGTCAGAATAATTCAACCTTGCATTTCAGACCAGAGAAGCGCATAGATTCGTTAGTAAATACACTTAATAAACCACAGATTTACCGTGGTAATACTTATAATCTTTTACGCAATGGTCAGTATGGTGTGACATTGGATGACGTGCCAGAATCAGGTAATAAGAATTATCTGTTTGGTGTTGTAAAAACTACCGCAACAGAGAAAAAAACCATTAAGTTAAAGTTGGTAAATACTTCAACAGAAAATGAAGTACAGGAAATACATATTCTTCTAAAGCCACACAAAACTAAGGACGTTAAACATGCCGTAGTGGTTTTTAAAGATGGTAAGAAAAGGAATATTTTCATTAAAAATGTCCTTTAATCTACTCGAATTTTCTAAGGGTGGGGGATGTGGTTGTAAGATAGAACCTCAGAAACTCAGAAGTATTTTAGAGGGAGTTTCAAGCAAGCATCAGGATAACGTCCTGGTCGATTTTTCGGGAAGTGATGATGCAGCTGTAATAGATTTGGGAGGCGAGCAATGTTTAATTCAGACCACCGATTTTTTTCTGCCTGTAGTATCAGATCCATTTGATTTTGGAAGGATAGCAGCTTGTAATGCATTAAGTGATGTTTATGCAATGGGTGGGAAGCCTTTAACGGCATTGTCTATATTAGGATGGCCGGTTGAAAAAATTCCATTAGAAGTTGCAAAGGAAGTTATAAGAGGTGCTGTTAGTATATGTCATGAAGCCGGAATTTCAATTTCTGGTGGTCACAGTATTGAAACAGCCGATCCAATATTTGGATTATCAGTAAGCGGACTGGTAGAGAAATCGCAACTAAAGCGCAATAATTCTTGTAAACCAGGAGATTCGATATATATAACCAAGCCACTCGGATTAGGATTGCTGGCCAATGGTGTAAAAACAGGTGCTATTACAGAAGGTGGATATGCTCAGTTAATCGGGTATGCCACACAATTAAATAAAATTGGGGTTGAACTTGGAAGCAGGAACGATGTAACCGCGATGACGGATATTACTGGCTTCGGTTTACTGGGCCATTTAACCGAGATGCTGGGAGAAGATAAAGGTGCTATCTTGCAACTTGATGCCATACCTGTAATTGAAGAAGCCAGAGAGCTGGCAGGTAAGATGATGTATCCCAACATCACCACCAGTAATTATAATTTTATTAAAGACAGATGCAAAGGGTTGAATGGTCTTGAATTTCTGTGGTTGTGTGATCCGCAAACGAGTGGTGGATTGATGTTTACCAGTTCAGAAAAGTACGACTTGCCGGCTTGTTTCAGAATCGGTGAGGTAGCAGAAGGTAGGCAGATAGAGATCGTCTAAAAAGGAAGCGGCGGACTCCCAGATTTGTAGAATCAGATATTTTTTCGTATATTGTGGTTAATTTCATAACAATTTAAGTTTGTGGTGAAGTAAGGCTCTGATATTTGAAAAAATCTATGATGTATGATCTGGAGAAAACTCGATGGTCACAAGATCGACTTGTCCATCAAAGAAGAAATTGAGCGGGTTATTTGCTCAGAGAAGGCCAAAGGTTACCGACTAAAGGTTTGTATTGGTACTGACAGTCAGGTTAAGCAAAACATAGTTGAGTTTGCTACTGCCATTGTTTTTGTTCGCGAGAAGCATGGTGGTTTTATGTATTTTAACAGTTTTATCACCAAGAATCATTTTTCTTTAAAAGAAAGAATGTTGCACGAGGTAAGTAAATCGATTGAGATTGCATACGATTTATGTCCATTATTTGATAAGTATGGCATAGAGATGGAGGTTCATGCAGACATCAATACAGATCCGCATTTTAAGAGCAACGATTCTTTAAAAGAAGCCATGGGGTATATTGTAGGTATGGGTTTTACGTTTAAAGCCAAGCCAGACGCATTTGCCAGCAGCTATTGCGCCAACAAAGTGGTGCATTAAGTTTAGTTTTTTCTTTAAAGTTGGGTGTTTATTTACATTTTTAAATTCTTATGGATTTTCTAATTTTTAATTTTATTGACTGACAAATAATTCATTGTTTTTCAGGCGGGTGCAAATTTGTGGGAAGTGTAACTTTCGTTTTTAGCCAAAAAAACTTAGTTAGATGATTGTCAAAGGATTAGGCTATATGTAAATGGAGAATTTTTTTTGAGGAGGGAGATTGTTTTTTGAAAGTTCTGGAGTTAGGCACCTTCCAGGTCTTAGACCTGGAAGGTGCTAATCGAAAAAAATCAATAAATACTTCAAAACCACCAATCTACCAGTGGAAATTAGTGGAATTACAAATTTCTCTAATTCCGTTATTTTAGGATGTTTTGTTTCTCCAATAAGAAAGAGTTCTGCTCGATACCTTTTGATGCAGAAAAAATAAAAAAATCAAACATCAGAATGCTATCTGAAGCGGGTTTTATTCAGAAATCTCTTTGATTGATTGACCTTTTTTAAGTCAGGAAATTAGACTGTTCAGACTTATTCGATATAACCCCAGCGTTTGAGCTTGAGCTCGTTTTTGCGCCAGTTTTCTTCTACCTTTACGCGCAGATCTAAGAAGACTTTTTTCTGAATAAAGGCTTCTATATCCTTGCGGGCTTCCATACCGATTTTTTTAATGCCTTCGCCGTTTTTGCCAACGATAATGCCTTTTTGTGAGTCGCGCTCAACAATAATATAAGCATAAATCTTGTCGATATTAGCTTCCTCTTTATAATCGTGCACGATGACTTCGGTGCTGTATGGAATTTCCTTTTCGTAATTGTTGAAAATCTTCTCACGTATCATTTCACTGACAAAAAATCGGGTGTTTCTGTCGGTTAACTGATCCTTCGGATAATATGGTTCGTGAACAGGGATATAGTTGACAATGGTTTTAAGCAAACTGTCAGCATTGACGCCATTAATTGCAGATATTGCAAAGACCTCTTTAGGATTGATTTTTTCGGAAACTTCTTTAATAACTTTTGCTACTTTAGTTGGTTCAGATAAGTCAACTTTGTTGACCATAAGTATCACGGGACTTTTAGCTGCGGCAATTAGTTTTAAGTGTTCTTCGTTGAGTTCAGGATTTGTAACATCTACCAGAACAATCAGTACATCTGCATCGTCAATACTATCTCTAACCGCACTCATCATGCTTTCGTGAAGTTTATAGGCAGGTTCGATAATACCTGGTGTATCCGAAAATACCACCTGATATTCTTCGGTATTCACTATACCAAGTATACGGTGACGGGTAGTGCTGGCTTTTGGTGTGATAATACTAAGTTGCTCACCTACCAGTGCGTTGCAGAGTGTGCTCTTCCCGGCATTCGGTTTGCCGATGATGTTGACGTAACCTGCTTTATGTTGACTCATTCTTTGTTATTTATAGTTTGTTGGCTAGCTGACCGCAGGCGGCGTCGATGTCTTTGCCTCTGCTGCGTCTTATATTGACAATAATATCTTTGGATTCAATTCGTTTGGCAAAGTTCGCAATCTTGTCGGTGCTACTGCCTTTGAATTCAGCCAGGTCAATGGGGTTGTATTCGATTAAATTGACTTTACACGGAACCTTTTTTGCAAATTTTACCAGCTCGTCCGCTTCTTCCAGTCCGTCATTTGTGTCATTCATGACAGCGTATTCGAGTGTGATTTTACGTTTGGTTTTTTTGTAAAAGTAATTAAGTGCCTCAATTAAATCTTCTAGTGGATTGGAATCGTTGATTGGCATTATAGCACTGCGTTTAGTGTTGTTGGCCGCATGTAAAGATAGTGCCAGATTAAATTTCACACCATCATCCCCCAGTTTTTTAATCATCTTAGCTATACCAGCTGTTGATACAGTGATACGCGAAGGCGACATTCCCAGTCCTTCAGGCTTGGTTATTTTTTCGATACCTGCCATAACATTTGCATAGTTCAGAAGTGGTTCGCCCATGCCCATAAAAACAATATTGGAAAGCGGCAAATTGTAAGAATTGCGGGCTAACTGATCGATAAGCCAAACCTGGTCATATATTTCTGCAGCTTCCAGATTGCGTTGTCTCTTCAAAAAACCGGTTGCACAAAACGAGCAACTCAGACTACAGCCAACCTGCGAGCTCACACAAGCGGTCATTCTGGTTTCTGTCGGAATTAAAACACCTTCTACTATAGCGTCATCATGAAGTTTAAAAGCCATTTTGATGGTGCCGTCTGCACTGGTTCTGGAGGTAAAGATGCTGACAGAAAGGATGGCATAATGTTCGTTGAGCCATTGACGCATTTCCAGAGATAAATTACTCATTTCGTCAAAA
>JBJTNS010000338.1:0-5630 GCA_046074245.1 Chitinophagaceae bacterium
ATGAATGTGCAAGCTGTATTAAGTCGTGGCTGGGCCGAAGGTGGTAATGGAACCAGGCAATTAGCAGAAGCTGTAGTTGCTGAAATTGAAAGTGGTAAAAATCAATTCAAACCATTATACGACTGGAACAGTCCGGTGAAAGAGAAAATTAAAACCATCGCTACAACCATTTATGGTGCCGATGATGTAGAATATACTGCTACGGCTAATGCTGATCTGAAAAGGCTGGAAAAAATTGGACTGGGTCATCTGCCAGTCTGTATGGCTAAAACTCAGAAATCATTTACAGATAACGAAAAGAGAATTGGCAGGCCCAGAGGATTTACAATTACAGTACGTGAATTTGAAATAGCCGCAGGTGCTGGATTTATAATCCCGATTCTTGGAAGTATGATGCGCATGCCAGGTTTGCCTGATGTACCCGCTTCTGAAGGAATGCATATCGATGATAATGGTGTGATCAGTGGTCTGTCTTAATGTGTAACATCATAATTTAATTTCATGTTTTTCATGTAATTTTGAACCATGTTTGGAAATATTTCTCAATTACTTGAAATGAAGAAAAAGGCCGAAGAACTAAAGGCCAAACTCGAGTCAATTACTGTCACTGAAGTGACCAATGGAATCACTGTCGATTGTAATGCCAACCGTAAAATACTGGCTGTGCATATCTCCGAAGAGATGATGGCTGATAAAACCCGTCTGGAAGACAGTCTGACACTCGCAGTAAACAACGCACTGGCGGCTGCCGAAAAAGCGGCAATGAGTGATGTGGCGGATATTGCGGGCTTACCAGGACTAGGGAATTTATTTGGTAAATAGATATTAACTATATCTATATGAATCTAATTAATTTTATTTATAATGCTTAAGATGCTAATTTTGCACCCGATGAAAAAGGTGTTATCTGTTGCTTTACTTGTTTTTATGGCGGCTTGCCAGAATCAGAACGGTAATTCTTTGCTGGAATTGAATGATTTTAAAGCAAAGGTAGGCGAGAGTAATGCCCAGCTTATTGATGTGCGCTCTGAAGACGAATATAAGAGGGCACATATTCCCAATGCCATTAATGTTGCTTCTAATGAGGCATATAACAATGTGCCCAATAGCTTTTACCCTGATTTGCCGACGTACATATACGGTCTGACAGAAATGGATGCAACTATGGCTGCTCAAAAGCTTCATGCACTCAATTTTAAAGATCTCTATATATTAAAAGGTGGATTTGGAGAATGGAAAGGTGCTGGATTGCCAGTAGAAACTCCGAAAGAAAAGAAAATTTACGAGAATGATACCATACCTTTTGAGGTGGCTCGAAATGGTAGCAAGCTGGTGGTCGCAGATTTTAATGCCGTATGGTGTAAGCCTTGTAAAATGCTTGAGCCATATATTCATCGCCTGCGTGACAACCGTTCGGATGAGGTAATCGTTTATAGTATCGATACCGATAAACGCAAGGACTTAATGGAAGAGTACCAGGCCTACAGTATTCCTCTTGTTTTGTTTATGAAAAACAATAAAATTCTATACCGCTCAGAAGGTTATATGGAAGAAACAGCTTTAAATCGATTGGTTGATAAATACAAATAAGTCTGAGCTTTTAAAAAATAAAGAAATATGTCAGTAATAACTTCAGAAGATAGCAAATTCACTACCGATATCCAGTCTGCAAAGGTGGTAGTGAAATACTACGCCGACTGGTGTGGTAGTTGTAAATTGTTTGCTCCAAAATTCAGACGCTTAAGCGATGATGAGCGCTTTAAAGATATTGTGTTTCTGGATGTCAATGCCGAGCATAATCCCGCTGCCAGAAAAATGGCTAATGTTGATACGCTGCCATTCTTCGCAACTTTTAAAGATGGTGTTTTAGTAGAAACTAAGAGTACCACTAAGGAAGATGTGTTTGTTCAAATGCTTGAATCACTATGAATATTCAAATCATTAAACATATTGTAGAAACCTATTCTGCTGAACAACTTAAACAGGCAGAAGATGATCTTTTAAACGAGCGTCCGCTTCAGATAGATATTGAAGGTGTGGATGAAGGAGAGAAACTGACTCATATACTGGCGGCATTATTCTGTCAGGAAGTTATGGCTGTCGAAGGCTTGAATATCAATCAGGCTGTCAGAGCCTACAGTCAGCGTGTCAGAGGGTCTATAAATTAATAATATATTACCATAAAAAAAGGGGTTAAATCTTATGATTTAACCCCTTTTTTTATGCGAAGCTGTTTAGTTCGCCATATTGCTGATGAATTGCAAACGCATCAGCTGTAATTCTTCGTATGTGAAATCGTTGTCGAAATCTATGACGGCCTGATTAAGATCGTCTTCTTCCTGATTTTTAAAATACTCAAAAATCTCTTCCTGGTATTCCTCTTCTATTATCTCGTCGATGCAATAGTGGAGATCCAGACTAGTACCCATGGTTACCATCTGCTCAAGCTCTTCCATCAGCTCCTGATAACTCACTCCCTGAGAACGTGCTATGTCTTCAAGCGCCATTTTCTTATCGATGTTAAGAATGATAGCGATTTTCTTCTTAGATTTCTCACCCGAAGTTTTTACCACCACATCCATCGGACGTTCAATATTATTGGCCTTTACATACTGGTCTATCAAATCAATAAAAGGCTGACCGTATTTTTGTGCTTTGTTTTTGCCAACTCCATGGATCTTTTCTAATTCGTCCATGCTGATAGGGTAGCGGGTTGCCATATCATCCAGTGATGGGTCCTGGAAAATAACATATGGAGGGAGTCCGACCTGCTTTGAGACTTTTTTTCTTAAATCTTTCAGTTCGCGCATCAGCACCTCGTCTGCTATACTTTCTAGAACAGCATTTTCAAAGTCTTCGTCGCTTACAAATTCAAACTCTGTATCCAGTGCCATCTCAAATTTCTTAGGATGAGCAATGGCCTGATGACCGGCTTCAGTAACACTTAACAAGCCATATTTTTCAATGTTCTTGTTGATGTAGTTGTTGAGTAAACAAATTCTGATAACACCTTTCCAGAACACTTTATCATGGTCTTTGCCAACGCCAAACATTGGGAGCTGATCGTGACCGTGGTCTTTGACAGAATCAGACTTTTTACCGATAATGAAATTCACCAGATGGTTAATCTCCATTTCAGCTTTCAGAGTATCTAAGGCCTTTAAAGCTGTGACAACCTCGTTGCTGACATCAGTTTTTGGTTTAGGATGTCTGCAGTTGTCGCACATCTGATTGCAGTTCTCATCATCAAAACTCTCGCCGAAATAGTTCAGAAGGGTTCTTCTGCGACATTGAGAGCTTTCTGCAAAGGCAGAGGTTTCATCCAATAGCAAAGTGCCAATTTCGCGCTCAGCTACAGGTTTATCTTTCATGAATTTCTCGAGCTTTTCGATATCGCTCGGGTTGTAGAATAAAATACAATCGCCTTCAAAACCATCTCTGCCACCTCTTCCTGTTTCCTGATAATAGCCTTCTAAACTCTTTGGAACATCAAAGTGAATGACGAATCTAACATCTGGTTTGTCGATACCCATTCCGAAAGCAATGGTAGCAACTATCACATGGCACTCCTCCATCAGGAAGGCATCCTGATTGTGTACCCTGGTTTTAGCATCCAGTCCAGCGTGATAAGGTAAGGCTTTCACACCATTGAGGGTTAGCATCTCTGCAATTTCCTCAACACGTTTGCGACTTAAGCAATAGATGATACCTGATTTTTCAGGACGGTTCTTGATAATGGAAATGATGTCTTTAAATACCCTTTCCTTGCTGCCTTTCGGACGAACCTCGTAGTAAAGATTGGTTCTGTTAAACGAAGATTTGTAAACTTTCGCTTCACTCATGCCCAGATTTTTCTGAATATCACTCTGCACTTTTGGGGTGGCAGTAGCTGTCAGAGCAATCATAGGAACATCGTTAATCTCTTTTATCATTTGTTTGATTCGGCGGTATTCAGGACGGAAGTCGTGACCCCACTCACTGATACAATGCGCCTCGTCTATGGCAACAAATGAAATTTCTATGCTTTTAAGAAACTCTATGGTCTCTTCTTTTTTTAATGTTTCTGGCGCAACATAAAGCAGTTTGGTATTACCTGCACCCATATCGTCTTTCACTTTAGTGATTTCACTTTTAGATAAAGATGAATTTAAAAAGTGGGCAATGTTATCATTTTCTCCAAAACCTCTGATGCTATCCACCTGGTTCTTCATTAGGGCAATTAATGGAGAGATGATGATGGCTGTTCCTGGCAACATCAGGGCAGGTAACTGGTAACAAAGAGATTTACCGGCACCAGTTGGCATTATCACGAAGCAATCTTCGCGATTTAATACACTTTCGATAATCACTTCCTGATTACCTTTAAATCCATCAAATCCGAAAAAGTCTTTTAATGCTTGTTTTGCGTCCAACGGTCTCTGCGCTATACTCATACCTCTTGTGTTTGCTTATATTTTGTGTTAACCAATTAAGTACACTAAATTAATACTGTTACGACCATATTACCAAATCAATTTAAAAAAATTTTTCTTATCAAATTTTGGCTTTAATTTGCAAAACTTTTTGGATACTGCTTCATGAGTCGCGAAAACACCACTGACATCATCAATTACGGAAAAACCTGTGTTCAGGACGAGTTGGAAAGCTTGTCTGTAATGACTTCCTATATCGATGAGGCATTTGCCGGGGTTGTTCAACTCATCCTTAACAGCAAAGGTAGAGTGGTTATTACCGGAATTGGTAAAAGTGCCATTATCGCTCAGAAAATAGTGGCTACTATGAATTCAACAGGTACGCCATCAATTTTTATGCATGCTGCTGATGCCATTCACGGCGATCTTGGAATCATTCAAACCAATGATGTGGTCATCGCCATATCAAAAAGCGGGAATACACCAGAAATTAAAGCTCTGGCGCCTCTTCTTAAACAGTTTGGTAATCCTCTGGTTGCTATGGTCGGAAATACGGAGTCGAGCCTGGCTATGGCGGCCGACTTTGTTCTAAACACTACAGTAGAGAAAGAAGCTTGTCCGAATAATCTGGCACCAACTACCAGCACTACTGCCCAGTTAATCATGGGAGATGCCCTGGCTGTCGCTCTGCTAAAATGTAAAAACTTCAGTTCCGACGATTTTTCTAAATACCACCCGGGTGGAGCTTTGGGAAAACGTCTGTACTTAACCTGTAAAGACATAGCGCTCAATAACATGAAGCCTCTGGTTCAGGCAAAAGATAGCATCAAATCGGTTATCGTGGAAATATCAAGAAATCGACTCGGTGCAACTATGGTAGCCGCTCAGAACGGCATTGCAGGTATCATTACCGATGGCGATATCAGAAGAATGATTGAAAATAATAGTAATCTGGAGGGAATCTGTGCCTCTGATATTATGAACACAAATTTCAAATCTATTGAGGCTTCTGAATTGGCAGCTAATGCTGCAGCTATCATGAGACACACAAAAATCAGTCAATTAGTGGTGATGGAGGCCGGTAACTATGCTGGTATGATTCATATCCACGATTTAAATAAAGAAGGTTTGTTATAAACAACATGGAAAAAAACAAAAACAATTACGTCGTTATAATGGCAGGTGGTATCGGAAGTCGCTTCTGGCCGCTAAGCAAAC
>JBJTNS010000339.1:0-13529 GCA_046074245.1 Chitinophagaceae bacterium
TCATTGGCATTTCGCCACCCAGGTAACCAAAGTTATCAGAGATAAAACCTCTACCCGGAACTTTAACTGTGGCTGTTTTATAGTTGTGAAGCTTTCTTAAATACTGTTCTACCAGTTTAATATCAGTGCTGCCCTGGGCAGGTAGGTTTCTGAAGTCGACACGACCAATCTGAATATCCAGATCGTCTGGTAAGAAGTGCTGGTCAAATTTTCCATCACCAGGGACATTTTTATTGTCAGCTCTGGTAACATTTGTTATCATGGTATTGACATCTGTCCAGTTGCCATTCATTTCGGCATAATAACAGTCGGTTGGCCAGGCTCCTCCGTGGTCTGGGTGGGCATCTGGCGGTAAATCAATGGTGTTTGCCAGCATTGAACCTGAATAGGCAACAGGGACTCTTCCAACTAACAATACCTGATTGTTCAGGTTTTTATTGATGTTATACCAGTTACTTATCACTAATTTAATAGCTGGAGGCTTAGAATATTCTGAAATTAATTTCAAATCTACACCATAACCATCCATGTAATAATCGTTTTTAAGAGTCTTCCAGGCGTTGCTGTCAATGCCATTGTAAGTGCTTGAATCGACTAATATTAAAATATTGCGTTTGTAATCTCTCAATGGAACTGCCATTCCAGCAGCAACATATCCAACAGCTCTTACTCTGCCACCTTTTATTTTTAGAATTCTGTATTCATATAGTTCTCCCTTCTGCGCTGTAGCATCGGTGAACGAACTTACAGTGCCTGCAACATTACCAATAGGATTATCCCAGTTGATGGTGTTTGTGCTTTTTCTCTGTATCTGAAATTCTGTAGCATCAGTGGTGGTCCAGCTAATGGTAATCTGATTCAATGACACATTGTGTGTGGCACTAACCAGAAAAGAAGAGTCTTTAATGTTTTGCGCTTTGACAGTTAAGAAGCCTGTGAAAGCAAGAATTAGTAGGAGTTTTTTCATGTTATTCTTTTATGAATGTTGTGTAATAAATGGCAGATTCTGAACGCAGAATTAAGATGTAATTGCCTTTGCTTAAATCGCTTGTTATTATTGTGAGTTTTTCGCCGATAAAGGTTTGGGTGATTAATTTTCCGCTGTAATCAAAAATATAAGCGCTGAATCCCATCAACTCTGGCTGATTCAGATATAAATCTCCACTCACAGGATTCGGATAAACAGTCATCTGGTTTTGAGCAATTCTGCCAATACTTTGATTGTTGCCTTCTCTCTGAATGATGATCATGTTGCTGGCAGTGCTATCATTGCTGCCACCTAAATTGGTGCCTTTTAATGTTACAGAGTATACTCCGGCACTGTCAAATACTACGATTGGCGTACCTGAGGTAGCAGACGTACCTTCCACAAAACGAACGCCTTTACTCGGATTGAAACTCCATTGATAGGTGTTGCCGATGCTTGGGCGCGACTGGTTGATAAAGTAAAAAGTGTCTTTTCCTGCTTTGCCTGTGTATTTGTCTGCATCAAATTTTATTCGCGGTCCTAGTGGCGATGCACCTGCACTTCTGAATCTGTCGCGGTACCTAACCTGATTCGGAGTAAAAATTCCACCTACCTCGGTACCTACAACTTCCAGAACCGGAATTTTTTCGGTGGTACTTAACCATCTGTATTCAACTCTGTCTGCCGGAAAACCAAGGTTAACTGCCGGGGTAGAAATTTTAATAGAATCTATTTCTGTTACTACAGATTTTATTTTTAAACAGTTGATATTGCTGCCATAAGGTGTTGTGATAGTGCCCCAGCCCTCTACTTTGTTGGTGCGGGTACCTTTCTGTTTGTATGAGCCTAGGGTAAGTAGCTGATTGCCCAAAGGAGTAGTAACCTGGAAGGTGGTAAAATCGCTGTCATTGTAATTCAAAGGCAAAGTGTAAATTTCATCGAAATCACTGTAAATGCCTCCGGTAGGCACAGGTAATGCCGATAAGGTAAACCCGGTGCCGACGGCTCTCCAGACATTGCTTTTCTTTTCGTAAAAATTATAGAGGTTTTTGAACGAAAACTGACCTGCACCTATACTGTCCGCAACCTTATAGCCAATGGCCCCAAAAGGTAATTTTGATAAAAGTAAAATGGAATAAGGGGTACTTGTAACAGCTTCGTATTTGTAGAGTCCCTGACCCGTAATGCCGAGATTGCTGTAGTTCCAGTTGTAATTAGCCCCTTTCTGAACAAAATTAAATGAGGTGCCTGCTGCGGAACTATATCGGATGGTGTCGTTTATGGATGGCATATGCGACTGGGTAATCTGGATCTGAGCGCCCAGTTTTACTGCTGCTGTCATCAATAAAACGAGTAGATATTTATTCATATATCAATTTAATAAAAGTGTAAAAATACTATTAAATTTGAATTTTTCAAATACCTATGAATTACAGCCATTGCCTGAAGCTTGTTTTGGTTTTCTTCACATCAGTAAATGCCTATGCCATGAGAGTCGATTCTTTTTCGCTTTCTCATTCTACTATACGTCTGAGTGTTAGAAATTTTGCTAATAAAACTATTGCTGGTTCTGTTACCCATCATATCAGGTTTAAAGTTGCAACTAGTTATCTGAGACTTGATTTAAAACAGTTGACAACAGATTCTGTTAAGCTGAATTCAGAGAACCTGAGTTTTTCTCATGCTGGAGAGTCGCTTTTAATACAGTTAAACAAAGTGTATTCTGCAGGAGATTCTGCTGATATCAGAGTATATTATCATGGAACTCCGGCTGCAGATCCAAGTGGATGGGGTGGTTTTTATTTCAGTGGCGATTATGCCTTCAATCTGGGAGTGGGTTTTGCCGTTTATCCGCATACTTTCGGAAGGGCCTGGCTGCCCTGTGTCGATGAGTTTCCAATGAAATCGGCTTTCGATATGTTTATTGAAACAGATACTGCTTATACTGCCGCGTGTAATGGGGTATTGCAATCTGTGCAAAATACCGGCTCTTCTAAAATCTGGCATTATAAAGAAACAGTTCCAATGAGTGTTTACCTGGCCTCGGTTTCAGTAAGCAAGTTTCATGTTCTGAATAGCAGTTTTACCGGAATGGCTTCCAGTTTTCCTACCCAGCTCTTTTGCAAGGTGTCCGACACCATCAAAGTGAAAAATTCGTTTGTGAACCTGCCGGATGCCATTCGCTTTTTTGAAGCTGCTTTCGGTCCGCAACCATATTCCAAAGTAGGATATAACCTGGTCCCATTTTCTTCAGGTGCAATGGAACATGCCGGTAATATCACATATCCAAATTTGTTTGCAGATGGTACTTCCAGTTACGAAACCCTGATGGCTCACGAATTGTCTCATCACTGGTGGGGGAATCAGGTTACCTGTAAATCGGCTGGTGATATGTGGCTGAATGAAGGATGGGCAAGTTATTGCGAGCATTTGTTTACCGAGAAACTAAGGGGCACAAAAGCCTATAAAAATTCTATCTTAGCAAATCACCTTTTTGTATTGAGGTACGCACATATCAATGATGGACAAGCTTACGGACTTATCAATATCCCTGAGACTATCACCTATGGTAATCACGTTTATAAAAAAGGGGCAGATGTGGTGCACAGTCTGCGTGGCGTTATGGGAGATTCGGTGTTCTTCAAATCTTGTCGCGATTATCAGAATCAGTATCGTCTGAAAAATGCCAGCTCTGCAGATATGCAATCAGTGTTCGCTCAGAATGGCGGGCAGATTGCTTCATCGTTTTTTGATCATTTTGTGTTCCAGTCTGGATTTCCGCATGTCGTCATCCAGAAACAAATTCATTCTGGAAATGGTCCGTATACCCTTAATTTTAATACCCTTCAGAAGCCAAGATTTAAAAGTTCTGTCTATCAGAATCTGCCAGTTGAAGTGTTCTTTTTTAAAGATAGAAACACATACGAGAAACGCAGGATTGTACTAAATGCAGAGGAGGAAACCTTCTCGGTGTCTTTGCCTTTCAGACCTGTAATGGTGTGTGTCGACTATGATGAAAGATTAAGTGATGCAATCACAGACAGAACAATAGTGACCGGTGCAAAAGGAATATATGATTTGCCAGAGACGATGAGTAAGGTGATTGTCAATAAAGTTGACGATTCTGCAATGATTCGCATAGAGCACCATTGGGTAGGACCAGAGAAGTTTGTTACTACTTATCCATATATGAGTAATTACAGGTATCTGAGTGTGGATGGAATCTGGGACGATTCTCTTAACTTTGATTTAGAGATGGTGTACGACGGTAGACAAGGCGCTACCTCGGGTACGGGTTACCTCGATCATACTCTGATTTTTAAAACCGAAGATAGTCTGACCGTGTTGTACAGAGCATTCCCGGGCGATTACTGGAGAGAGTGGAAGGATTTGCAGTTTACCATGGGGAATAAAAATGATAAGCAAGGCAAAGTGCTTGTGCGCAATGCTTTAAAAGGTGATTATGTATTCGCTATGAGGGATAAGAATCTTGGAATTGGTGAAAAGTCAGTTAAGCCTTTGTTTGAGATTTTTCCAAATCCTTCATCAGGCAAAGTGGAGCTTATTTTGAATGACGATTTTTCCGGAAGTAATCTATTGGTAGTCGATATCAATGGCAAGCAAGTGTATTCTGAGAAAATCAGCCATCATAAATCTTCTGTTTCCCTGGATGTTTCACTCTGGCCAGCGGGTAATTATTTTGTAAAGCTGAACGATTATTCAAGCAAACTCTCGGTTCAGAAATAAAAAAGGCCCGGAGAAACTCCGAGCCTTTCAGGTATAGTTGTCTTAGGGTAATTAAGCGTTGTTTTCTTCGGAATTTTCGCTGCTGGCAAGTTCCTGATTGGCGAGTTTTTGTCTGGACACAAACCATAGAACACCACCTACAACTGTTAAAGCAATTTTGATGATCCATGCAGTGTCTTCACCCCAATTGTAAATCCATTGTAAGATTGATGGAACACTGCCCATAAATCCAAGTGCAATTGATAAAATGCCAAAAATGGCCATAATGCTTCCGATTTGATTGATTACTTTCATAATAAATTTATATTATTTCAAAACTATTGAAAATTATTGATTTACCAAATTAAAAACTGGATTAATCTTAAAAAATTAGTTACTTAAAGGCAGAAAACCATACTCTTTACTATGTCTCAGCATCTGTTCTGTATAGCTTTCGTTGTAATCAATTTTAATATCGGTTATAACGCCGTTAACAATTACTGGAGTATATCTTGGCTGAATAAATCCTCTGTATGCAGCAATATCCAGAGCTTTGGTTCTTTTAAGAACTTCTGTATGGATGTTTGAGTTGACTTTCACACCATAATTTTCTACCAGTTTCTTGCCTTCTTCAGCGTTGCCTGTAGATTTTATAGCTTGAATTTTATTAAGCAGTTGTCCGAAAATCTCTCTGAGTTTGACATAATCATTGATGACAAAATAGGTTTTTCCGTTTCTGATTTTCTTTTCGATGACATTGTCTTTCTTGCCTGCTTCGTATGCCCAGCTGGCAACCAACTGACGGTTTCTCATATGGTCTTCTTCAATGTTTTCTCCGGGTTGTAAACGTCTAAGCTGAACCATTAATCCATTGCGGATATAGTCGTCGTATTCTGCCATGCCAACTTCGAGGCTAGGGATAATGCCGATGTCTACTAGTTTTTTATCCATCAGATAATACAATGCCACCAGGTCGGCTCTTGCTTCTTCAAGTGTAGAGCCATATGTACCTAAGTCGTCTTTAGTAACACCTTTGTTCATTTGTCCGCTGGCGTGACCTATTACCTCATGCAAGGCAGTATGCAATTTAGCGGCAAGTTGACCATAGGTCTGACTGCGTTTTACCTGAATTGAATCCCAGCAGAATTCTGCCAGTAAACCTCCTGAATTGGCTTTGTTGTATGCGTCAACAATATTGCCTAAGCTTACAGATTTAGAGCCATGTTTTTCTCTGATCCATTCTGCATTTGGTAAGTTACGCCAATGGCAGTTGAAGGTGCAAGGTCGCCAGCCTCCATGGCCACATTCACTACCTTGTACGTGATGCCTACAACTTTAGATTTCTTGTGTTCTTTATTGATTGGGGAATTGTCTTCAAACCATTGAGCATTGGCTGCGATGATGGCCATACGTTTGGAAGCTTCTGCATCATTGATTTCGATGGCAGACTCGTAGTTGGCGCGCATACCAATCGCGTCGTGGTATACTTCAATAAAGCCATTGATATAGTCGATGCTGCTATTAACATCCTTTACCCATGCGATGTTATAAGCATCCCAGGTTTTTAAATCACCACTTTTGTAGAAGTCAATTAACAACTGCATAGCTGCTTTTTGTTCAGCAGTCTCTGCAACACTCATGGCTTTCGTCAGCCATTCTACAATTTTAGAAATAGAGGCACCATACATGCCACCAACCTTCCAGGTTTTCTCAACAAGTTTACCGTTCTCTTTTACCAGTTTTGAGTTCAGGCCCCAGCTCAAAGGTTCTACTGTGTCATTGGCTTTTTTAGGGTCATAATAAGCTTTAACTTCTTTTAAAGTTAATCCATCATAGAAGTTGTTGGCAGATTCTTTAATCTGGTCGATGCCATCGGCTTTGTTCACACGTTTAGCCTCTATGGCTGGATTGAAGATGATATCTGTTAACCATTTTTTAAAGGCAGTGGTGTCTTTAGAATCACCCACCGGCAGTTGTGCTTTAGGTGATGCACTGATCATTTTCATCAGAAAGTCAGATGAAAATTCGGCTTGCAGTTTATTCTCTGCATAGTGGTGGTGAATGCCATTGCTCATCCAGAAACGTTTAAGGTAAACTTCAAAATATCTGAATTCATTGGCTTTTTTATCACCTTCATAATTGACATATAGTTCTTCCAGAGTTTTACGCAAACGTAAATTGTTTTTGTTGTTCTGGTCGTATATCATGTCTCTGCCACAAAGTGCTGCTTCACTCAGGTAGTAAACCAGTAATTTCTGATTGAGAGAGAGTTTCTCGAATCCGGGTACATCGTAGCGCAGTATTTCTACATCGGCAAATCGATTTGGGTCGTCGTAAAGATTAAAAACCGGTTTTGAGGGGTAAGAGGTGCTCTCTGCCGCTTTCTTTGCCGGACTGTTGCAATTGCTTAAAGTAAACGCAGCTGCAAGAGCAATGGGTGTTATTAAATGTTTCATTGGGTTGAATTAAAAGGGATGATCTAGTGAGTATGAAATGGCTAAGTCGGTGAGGTCTTTGCAGACTTTATCAATCAGAGGTATGCCGCTATTCAGTCTTTCTTTATATAAACTGGCTTCAGGTGCGCCGTGAATGATTACCGGTTGCTCAGGATCAACAGGTATTGCATTTTTAAAGCGTCTTATCCATTGGTCCATTCTCTTTTTAAATTCAGCAGTTTCAATAAATCCATCTACATCCATAGCACCTACAAAATGACCAATGCCTTTGCCAGGCAGATCTGGCAAGACCGGAAGAAATGCAACGAAAGGTGGTACCCATGGCCCGAAATTAGCACCTGAAAGGACACCACTGAGAATGTCTACAATGGCGCCTAATCCATATCCTTTGTGGTTGCCGTGGTCGGCATCGCTGCCAAGAGGTAAGAGATAGCCTCCTCCTTTTAAATCTGCCGGATTGGTAGTAGTTTCACCTGCTTTGTTTTCCAGCCATCCCTGAGGAAGTGGTTTATTTTTGCGTTCTGCTATTTCAAGTTTACCATTTGCTGCCGCGCTGGTTGCCATGTCTAATACAAATGGCTCTTCTTCGCCGGCCGGAACTGCATAGCAAATCGGGTTAGTGCCAAGCATTCGTTCTTTGCTGAAAGCTGGTGCTACCAGCGGACTCGCATTGGTCATTGCCATGCCGATATAGTCTTTTTCAAGCGCCATCATTGCGTGATAGGCTGCAATACCAAAGTGGTTGCTGTTGCTAATGGCGGCATACGAACTACCGTACTGTGCCGTTTTATCGAGCACCATTTCCATCGCTCTGGGTGCCGTCACCAGTCCGAGTCCGGCGTCGCCATCTAAGGTGAACACACTGTGTTTTTGTCTGATAACGCTGATATTTGGTCTGGTATTGATTCTGCCATTTTCATATAAACGGACATAGCCACTAAGTCGTGCCACCCCATGTGAGTCTATGCCCCTCAGGTCGGCTTTAAGCAGAACATCACTGGCTAAGGCGGCATCTGTGTCTGAACAACCAATTGATTTGAAAACAGATTGAGTGAAGTTTAAGAGGTCGCCGCGACTGATAGTAGAGTATTCTAAATGGCTCATAAAGCTTTTGCAATAATGTCAATAAGATGAAAAGTAGAAATGGTTTCCTGAGAAATATTTGCGGTGTTGATCAGATGCTGGCGGCAGATATCGTCTTCGAAGACCATTGCTTCGGCACCCGAATTTTTAAAGTCGCTGATAAGTGCCTGAGCCATTTTGATGGATAGTTCTTTGTTGTTAACCGGTAGGGAAGATCCGGCGCCGCAGCAGGTCGGACTAAGGCTGGAAAATGTCCAGTTAATGCCGGTAAGGTTCAGCGAATTCACATCAAACTCCTGGGCACGGCAACATTCGCGTACATAAAAATAATGGCCTTTAAGGGGTTTGAATTTCTCTTTAGGGATATTGGAAAGCAAGTCATTCAGATGGATGAGGTGTCTCGCTAAATGGGTTGCATCGTTATGAGAAACAGTATTGTTAAAAATATCCGGGTATTGCTGAGAATAGGTGTTGTGGCATTTCGGACTGATGCTGATGACATTGTTTTGTCCGAAAACAGAAAGGTTGTATTCGCCGATGGATTTGGCCTGAAGAAGTTCGCCTTTTTCAAAATACGGTAAACCACAGCAGGTAGAGGTCTCGGGTATACTTGCCTGAAATCCTGCAGACTGACATAGTTTTTGGATACTTTCCACTGTATCAGGAAAATAATGCATGGTAACACAAGGTATTTGAAGGGCATAAGCCATAGTGCAATATTAAAGGTAGATTTATCAAATTTTAATATCTAAATTTGAACCTTTTCAACAAGTTTTTAGATTGTTTTAAAATTTTTTTTGTGACTCATACCACGAAACCTTGTAAAGGCGTGTCTTAAGGATAAATTGAGCACATTGTGGTACAATATACAACATCAAATGACAGAGGAAAACCTCATAAAAGGCTGTTTAGCAGAGGACAGAGAATGTCAGCGGGAACTGTACAAACGGTTTTCGGGAAAGATGATGGCTGTATGTTTACGTTATGCAAGCTCCAGAATGGAAGCCGAAGATATGTTACAGGAAGGATTTATTAAGGTTTTTGATAATATCGTCAAGTTCAAGATGGAAGGCTCTCTGGAAGGTTGGGTCAGAAGAATTATGGTGAACAATGCGATCAATAAAATCAGATCCAACAAAATCAAGTTCGAAGAGATAGGTAATATCAGTGATGACTTTCTGCAACACGATAAAAACATCATTGATAAGATGTCAGAACAGGATATTTTAAAATTAATCTCACAAATGCCACAGGGGTATAAATATGTTTTTAACATGTATGCCATCGAAGGCTTAAGTCACAAAGAAATTGCCGATAACCTTGGTATTGAAGAGGCCAGTTCCAGAAGTCAGTATGCTAAGGCAAAAAAATATTTACAACAACAAATAATCAAATTAGAAAAAATTAATTTATGATGGATAACTCATTTGAAAAGCAAATCCGCAATAAAGTTGGTCAGACGGAAGTCAGTCCTTCTCAGGATTTGTTTGATGCCATTTTAGAAAAACGTGCGGCCAGATCAAAGACGTATCTGGGGATGGGATATAAGAAGTTGTTTATGCTCACAGCTATTGTGGCAGTAGTAACTTCTGGTATTTTCTTTTACTTCATGCTGGTAGAAGAGAGTATCACTGTACAGCATCAGAGTACTGTTCAGTTGGTAGAGTCTGCTTCGCCAGAAACTCAAAGTCAGTCTCCTGCACAGGTGCAGTCTGCTAACTCTGAAGTTTCGGAAGAATCAGCTACCCCTGAGGCAACAAGTTCTAAGTCGCTTTCTAAAAACCAGACTCAAGGTAATTCTGCTGGTACTGCTGAAGTATCAGGACAGTCACAATCTGCCCGTTCAGGCAGCAAACAAAGTACGAAAGCGTCTAAAGGCTTGAAGAAAATTAAAGAAGGTTTCAATGGTAAGCCATCATGGGCTAATGCCGATCCTGCATCTTACTTTAATGTTGATGCGGCTAACCGTCCGGTAATTGATCTTGAAAAACACCAGGGCAACAGCCATTTATTTGTTTACGAAAGCGTTAATCCTGAAGCCCTTGAAAATGCTATCTTACGTTACACCAATGCTAGCCATATTTCTAAAATTCAATACCCTATAGTATTTGATGCTTTTAGTCCTGTTGCCACCAGTAAAACTCAGTACAATGTTAACGATAAGCATCGTAAACCATTGTTTATAGATTTCTTATATGCTCAGGTATACAGCACTGCCAAAACAGGCGATGCTGCGGTTAACGAGCTGAAAAACGGCACTATGAATCAACAGTTTGGTGTCAGGGTATCAGCACCTGTTAAAGGTTCTTTAAGTGTATTTGCGGGACTAGGGTATATGGATCAGATACTGCACTACAGAGGCAATCTTTCTTATAGCGAGGCATATACAAATATAAATACTAAAGTTACTTTCATCAATGATCCGATTAAAGGCGTAATAAGAGTAGAAACTAAAGATACAGTAAGTGGAATAGCTTCGAAAACAAAGGCAGTTGATTTTAGAAATCAATATTCACTAGTAAGAATGCCGCTGGGATTAGGATACAATTTCGGAGCGGGTAAATTTGATTTCAGTGTATATGGTTCAGCAGATTTAAATTTACTGACATATGCCAGAGTGAATACCATGTTAAATGAGGCAAATGTACTGGTGAAAACGTCTAATTCAAAGTCGCTGAACATCGGAGCAGGCATGAGTTTTATGGCAGCATACAGAATCAGTCCGAGATTCAGACTGATTGCCGAGCCTGGTTTGCATTACATGAAATTAAACGGAAGACAAACTGGTAATTTCACCAACGAAAAAATATTCAATTTTACAGCCAGTCTGGGAATTAGATATTCAGTATTTTGAGAAAACTATACCTGATATATTGTTGGGTAGCCATGCTTACTACCGTTCATGCACAGCCAGCCTCACAGCGCCTGATAGGGGAGAAGATGAGTGTTCGTCAGCTGAGTAATGGACTGCTGGCGGATTCGCTTACTGTTCCGGCAATTTCAAGTAATGCCGGACTGAGGCTGATGGATAGAGCAGGTGTTTGGATGACAGCAACAGATAATTCAGGTATAATTAGAGTTTCAGCGCATGATGTAATAGGAGGGAAGCAAAATTTCTGGGGTGGTCCCCTGCAGATTAACAACGGGAGTTCATCAGATACCCTTCAATGGGACAAAGTGTGGAAAGCGAGTAAGTCGCAGATAGATTTTCACAGGCAACATTACAAAGACAATAATTATGTACCTGTTTCGGTTATCAATACATGGCCTGGCAATGGAGCTTCAGGGTATGCAAGCATTCTGGCACCATTTGTAGATAATGATGTCAACGACCAGGTTTATCAGCCAATGAATGGTGATTACCCATATTTTAAGAGTGAGGAATTGATGTTTGGAATAGCGAATGACAGAGCGGGAATCAGGCAATATGCGCCATTAGGAGTGGAATTACATACTTCTGTAATGTCGTTTTCTGCAAAGGATACAGCACTTTCAAGATGTGTGATGGTACGATATTCAGTATTTAACCGATCGGACAGAGATTACAGAAACTTCAGGTTTTCAACGGTGATGAACTTTGGGATTGGTTTGCAGGACAACGAGTATTTAGGGACAGATGTTGCGAATAAAATATTATTTGCCATTAATGACACGAGTGAGGCAACGTTTTCAAATAAGCTGGTGTCTATCGGTTGTATGGCCTTAAATAATCAGTTATCATCCACCATGTATTTTGAGAATACAGCAGATCCGGTCAACGGATTTCCGGTGCTTGATTCGCATTATGTGCGACTGATGACAGGCTATTGGAAGAATAACAAGCAACTCGTGTATGGCGGTAATGGCGTTGATGCCAGCGGTGCTTCTGCGAAATTTGTTTATCCATACAATACAGATTTATCTCATGGTTCTGTGATGTGGAGTGATAATGAACGCTATCAGCCAGGAAAGAGATATGGGTTAATGAATTTTGATTCAGTTAGTCTGATGGCCGGAACTGGAAGAAATTACGATGTGGTCTACTTTTTTGTAGAAGAAGATTCGTTTGATGTTAAACAAATAACTCAATCTTGTTTAAAGATTAAGCAGGTATTAGATACTAAAAACCTCTTAAAAACGGTCAAAAATGAGTTTAAATACGGTGAGAATTTAGAGCTTTACCCGAATCCTGTAAAAGCGGGGGAAAAAATGGTGATAAAGTTCAGTGCTGAAAGTCCTGCTAGTATGAGAATTATCAGTTCTGAGGGTCGTCAAATAATCAAAATCGATTTGGATAGTTTTGATAATAGTATTATATTACCGGAAGATTTGGCCGAAGGGGTCTATCTTTTGGAATATGAAACATTAAACACTAAAAGATATATTAAATTCGCCTTAAATCAATAAGAAATTGCAACAACAACATATGAATAGATTATACAAAATACTAATTGTTCTCTTTGTAATCCTGGGTTTTCAGGAGGCAAAAGCGTCACACATGATGGGTGGTGACATTGCCTATGAATGTATTTCTCCCGGGAAATTCAAGCTGGTAATCAAAATCTATAGGGATTGCCGTGGTATTCCGTTCAATAGTCCGGATATTAAACTGTTCTGTAAAGACGGTTCAAACCAGACTTCTGTGAACTATACCAGAACTGCAATTAACGACTTAACACCAACTTGTACTGGTGGTACTGCTCCATGTAATCCGCAAAATACTCCTTCCAATGAGGGTATTGAGGAACACGTGTTTGAAGCGATTGTTGACTTCAATACCAGTCCGTTTAAAGCGATGAAAGATGCAGGTTGCTGCGAAATCATCATCAAAGTTGAGCAATGTTGTCGTAATGGTGCCATCACCACCATTTCTCCGGGTAACTTCTATACCGATGCGATGATTAACATTTGCGCAATCGGTAACAAATGTAATACATCTCCTCAGTTGTCTATTCCTCCTGTTGCTTATGTATGCTGTAACCAGCCTTTCACTTACAACAATGGTGTAAGAGAGGTAATCGACGGTGATAGTTTATCCTATGAACTAGGTACTCCGCTGAATGCTAACCAATCTAACGAAACTTACACTGGTAACTTCAATTCTCAGATACCAATGACACCATATTGCCCACCAAATCCAGGTGTGGTTAATTGCAGAGCTCTTCCAAATGCTAAACCTCCACGTGGTTTTTACTTCGATAAAGAAACTGGTGATATTGTATTTACCCCAACTAAATGTGATGAGGTAGGTGTTATCGTTATCCAGATCACTGAGTGGAGAAAAGACTCAGCTACCAAGAAATGGGTTAAAATTGGAT
>JBJTNS010000340.1:0-3212 GCA_046074245.1 Chitinophagaceae bacterium
GGCATTGGATGCTGTTATTAGCTGCGACTCATGTGGCACCGGCGACTGGCATGCTGGTGAACTTGCAGACCCCCGCATGCGCAAAACCGCAGAGAAAAACGGCATTTCGCTTACTCACCGAGCCAGACAAATTCGACATGCCGATTTTGAAGAATTTGACCATATCTTTGTCATGGACCACAGCAATTATGACAATGTTGTAAAGCTCAGACCCGAGCTCGCTCATAAAGTCAACTTACTTACCTATTTCCACGATACTTACAAGAACCAGATAGTCCCAGACCCCTATTTTGGCGGGCAAGAAGGCTTTGATGAGGTTTTTAATATGTTGAATATAATTACTAAAGACCTTGTTCATTTCCTCCATCAACCTGCCTAAAGCCGAAGATAAACACAAGATTTATTTCGGATTTGCCGCTATAGCTTTCATAGCAACTGGCCTGATTCTACAGTATATTCAGCCTGGAATCATCCATACTGACGGTGGTCTTTTTGGCTCTGTTGCCTATAAAGACCTAAATGGCGGAACACTCTATGCTGATGCCTGGGAAAACAAAGCACCCGGAATATTTTATCTGTTAGAACTCTTCCTGCTTGTCAGTCCCGACCCCGTGACCGCCATGTTCGCAGCAGCATTTGCAGGTCTCTTTACCATCAGTCTCAGTCTCTATTATATCTTTTTTAAATGCTTTAAATCGCTTTCACTCTCCCTGCTCTTTACGCCCATAGCTCTGTTGTTTACCATCTATAAAAACAATATTGGAGATGGTTTATACACCGAAATATTTGGTATGGCTTTCCTCTTGCTCGGTTTTGCCTTTAGCCTGAAAGATGCAGCCACTCTTAGCTCAATTCGAATTTCTTTGGTACTGACTGGCTCCGCATTCTGGTTCAGAGAACCTTTTATCCTGATGGTATTGCCTCAGGTGATAGGCATCTATTTACTTAATAAAAGTAAAATAGAAGGCTTTTCTGTATGGCTTTTCACACTCGTTCCTTCTTTATTTTTCTGCTCGCTTCTGCTCATTAATGGCGCATTCGGTGGCTTTATAGACATGCTGAAGTATAACTTTTTTTATATCGGACATGAAGATGTTGTTAGTTATAAAGTGAAATTAAACGAACTGTATCAAAACTTTTTTTACAAATTACTTCCACTACTTTTCTTTACCGTTTTCATAACCTGGCAGAGTTTAAAACTGACTGAAATTAAGCAACAGGTGCTTTGTAGTCTGGGTGTCCTTATTGCATCAACTGCTTTAATTGTGGCGTCTCCGCATAATTTTGGTCACTATTACTTTCCGGTATTTGTGTACTTTTTTGTTTACTCAGCTTATGTTTTCGGTTTACTTCAAAGTAAAAATCTCGGACTGAAATTACCCTTGATTATTTTGTGTATCTATACCCTCTACCAGCTCGATGAGATACAAAAATCAAAACTCAACTTTACCATAACACCGTTTCAGCCGGATAAAATTAGTGCGTTTCTTAAAAAAGAAAAGAATAAAACCTTATTTGTGGATTATGTCACCCGGGCTGATTATTATTTAAAATCTGAGAAAGTACCAGTGACATTTGTACCAGTGGCATTACCTGTGCATTTCCTGAACAATCCATATGGCTTAAAGAACCGGGAAAAAATCTGGAAAGACCTTAACAATAAGACGCCTGACTACTTAATTACCACCTACACAACAGCCTATTTCTCGTGGTTTCTGCCTGAAACAGAATTCTACAACAAACACTATGAGAAAATTGACAGCCTCAAAAAACCCGATGAAGACATCATCATTTTATGGCGTCGCAAAAACCAATAGCCTGTTTATAAACAGCACTTGCAGGGTGCTTGACCAACCATAAAATGGTATTACCTTTGCCGCATGATTTTTGAGAATACCCTTTCATTTGCTCAGCAAGCCGATCAGAACGATGTGTTGCGCAATTTCAGAAACGAATTCTATATCCCTTCTCACAACGGACATGAAGCCATGTACTTTACAGGTAATTCATTAGGCCTGCAACCTAAAGCCGCAGAAGCAGCTTTGAGAACAGAACTGGAAGACTGGAAAAACCTTGGTGTTGAAGGACATTTCCAAGGCAAAAATCCATGGTTCCACTACCATAAATTTCTTACTGAAAACGCTGCAAAAATTGTAGGAGCAAAACCTTTAGAGGTGGTGGTAATGAATCAGCTAACTTCTAACCTGCATTTCCTGTTTGTTAGTTTTTACAGACCTGATGCCAAACGTTTTAAAATCATCATGGAAGTTGGCGCTTTTCCAAGTGATATGTACCTGGTTGAATCTCAGGTGAGATACCATGGTTTTAATCCGGATGAAGCCATCATTGAAGTAAAACCTAGAGATGGCGAACACGCATTAAGACATGAAGATATTATCGCCACTATAGACGAACACAAAGACTCTGTAGCTCTGGTGTTTTTCAGCGGTGTACAATACTACACTGGTCAGGTGTTTAACATCGAAGCCATCACCAAAAAAGCCCACGAAGTTGGCGCTGTAGCGGGTTTTGATCTGGCACATGCTGCTGGTAATATCGACTTACAATTACATCAGTGGCAGGTCGATTTCGCTGCCTGGTGTTCGTATAAATACCTGAACTCTGGTCCTGGTAGTGTGGGTGGTGTTTTCGTTCACGAAAATCACGCTTACAACAAAGAGCTACCGAGATTTGCTGGCTGGTGGGGACATAACGAAAACGAGAGATTTAAAATGCTGAAAGGCTTCGACGCCGAAGCAGGTGCTGCTGGCTGGCAATTAAGTAATGCGCCGGTTCTAAGCATGGCCGTGCACAAAGTATCACTCGACATCTTTGAAAAAGCTGGCATGTCTAAACTTGTTGAAAAAGGAAAACAATTAAATGCCTATCTCAACTTTGTTATCAATGAAGCCATAACAGCTAATCCTTCTCTAGAATTAAACATCATCACACCTCCGGCACCTGAAAGAGGCTGTCAGATCAGTGTGCTTACAGGTGAGAATGGCAAACAACTCTTTGACTTCCTAACCCAGAATGGTGTTATTGCCGACTGGAGAAATCCGAATGTTATCAGAATGGCGCCGGTGCCACTGTATAACTCCTTCGAAGATATTTACCGAT
This sequence comes from Chitinophagaceae bacterium, assembly GCA_046074245.1. GTDB lineage: Bacteria > Bacteroidota > Bacteroidia > NS11-12g > UBA955 > JABMMZ01. The sequence goes on from JBJTNS010000340.1 coordinate 3,121, forward strand.
TTGGTCAGATTCTTCAATCATTCAAATAATACCATATGACAAATTATATAGAAATTAGTCTGACAGCCTGCGAGCCTGTTGATGAAAACGTT
>JBJTNS010000341.1:0-17607 GCA_046074245.1 Chitinophagaceae bacterium
ACGAAGGTTTGAGTTTTGATAAAGCCTTACAGATTGCTCAGTCATTGGGCTATGCAGAAAGCAATCCATCTCTGGATGTAGATGCCTGGGACGCAGCATACAAATTACAGATATTATGTGCCCATGCTTTCGGATTAATTCTCGATGCCAGAGATATTGTTAGAGTTGGTATTCGTTCTGTTGGTGAAGCTGAATTTCAGTATGCCAGAGAGAAGAAGTTAAAAATTAAATTGCTGGCAAAAGCTTTTAAAAGTAGTGACTCTGCTATTTCAGCTTTTGTCATACCTGCCTTTGTTGCCTCAGATTCGCCTTTGTACAGCGTTGACGATGTTTTCAATGGTGTATTAACAGAAACAGCCTTTGCCGACAGACAATTTTTCTCTGGTAAAGGAGCTGGTGCATACCCTACAGCGTCTGCGGTGCTGAGCGATATCAGTGCTTTGTCTTACCGATATCAGTATGAGTACAAAAAGATCAACAGAGAACAAGTTCCCGAATTTGAGACCGATGTTTTGTTAAATGTTTATATCAGGGTGCCTATAGAACTTTCGCAAATTGCTCATTCAGTTTTTCATCAGATTCGTGAAATTCATCAGGAGGAAACAGGGGTATATTTTACAGGTTTGGCGAATCTTCGTTTTGTGGGCGACTTCTCCAGAAATTTTCCGGAAGCATCCGTGTTGATTCTGGACTCAGTTTCAGAGAAAAAAGATGAAGTTCAGTTAGCTGGCCTGAAAGTTGAATCCATATGACGCTTCAGTATTTTTTTGAGCTTTGCGGAACCGCTCTTTTTGCCTCTTCGGGGGCTATTGTTGCCAATGACAAAAGCAATGCCGACTGGTTTGGTGTTACATTTCTCGGTCTGATTACCTGCCTTGGGGGAGGCTCTGTAAGAGATATTCTTTTAGGAGCCTATCCTCTGGTTTGGATCAGAGACATTAATGTGCTTGCCGCCGCTTTTACAGGAATAGTTTGTAGTGCATTTTTGTATGATTGGTTGAAAAAGCACAGGACAAATTTATTTCTGGTTGAAACTTTTGCAGTAGCGATGTTTACCGTTATCGGTACTCAGAAGGCGCTTAACTTTGGGGTCAATCCATTTATTGCCGCGTTGATGGGGATGCTCTCTGCAGTAATGGGTGGTGTTATCAGAGATGTGCTGACGAAAGAAATTCCGGTGCTGTTCAGAAAAGAAATCTATGCGACTGCTTGTATGGCTGGGGCATTGTTATATGTGTGGCTGCTTAGATTTCATGTCAATGACTTGATTAGTCAGCTCAGTGCAGTGATATTGATTGCTCTGATAAGAATAGTATCAGTAAAGTACAAACTCAGTTTGCCAAAATTCAGGAATTAACGCATTACTGTTATGGTTCCGGGATAACGGTAAACTTTGCCATCAACAAATGTAAACTGGATATAGTAGGTATATACGCCTTCCATTACAAACTCGTCCATGTATTTACCATCCCAGCCTTTTTCAGGATCGGTGGTGTAGAAAATCAGTTCTCCCCACCGATTATAGATACTCATGCTGTAGTCTTTATTTGCTCCTAGTCCGGTTGGCCTAAAATTATCGTTTAGAAGGTCGTTGTTTAACGAAATTGCACTTGGAATATAAACATTGAAATTGTTAGGGTATACGTAAATATACTGATAAGATGAATCGATACAGCCGTATTGATTGGTAACGATTAAATGGATATCTCCTTTAAGCAAATCCTTGATAATGATGCTGGCGGTGTCTTTGGTGGCAGTCTTGCCATTCGGGAATCTCCAGTCGTATTGCAAGGCATTGTTCTCTGTGGCTTTTAAACTGATTCTGCTTTGGTTGATGCCGAAATCGCTGACAGAAATTCCAAAGTCAGGATTAGGAAGCGGATTCACTACCTGACTTCCATTGGCAGTGAAATCATTGCTACAATTGTAAATATCTGTCACCTGAAGTTTGATGGTGTAATTGTCTGTTTTGTTGTAAACACAGTTTGTTGTTTTGCCGCTACCAGTGTTGCCATCCCCAAAATCCCATTTCCAGTTTTTGACTAAATTTCCACTGTCTTGTTTCGCATTAAAATAGCTCGTTTCTCCCAGGCAAACGGTGTCTCCAAGTATTTGCACGAATGGAAGGGGAAGTACAGTTAAAAATTTGAGTAAACTGTCAGTGCAGTTTTCTAAAGTGCTAATATTTAATTGAACTGGGATTTGTCCGGTCTTGCCAAAGTTGAGACCAATGACATTCGGCGTTGTGTATACAGAGGAGTTGTCAATTTTGTAAGTTGCGGTATTGATGATATCACCAGTAGCAATGGCGGTGCTGTTTAGTGTGAAGTTCTGAGCGTTATAGCACTGACTGTCGTTGTTGATGTTGAAATCTGCGATAGGTTTTGGTAATACAATGAACTGGCTGGTGCTGCTATCGCCACAGCCCAGAGGATTGTTACCTTTAATACTTATTTTATGGGTACCTGCAGTCGGCATCGTTTTTACCAGACTATCGATATTGCCACTTTGGGCGAGACTGTAATTGATGTACCATGTTCTTGTTTCTCCGCTTGGTATGGCAGTTTTAAATACAAAGCGATTGCCAGAGAAACACTGTATGCTGTCGTTAACAGAGAGGAAACTTTTGGTGTGAGAGGCAACCCTGATATATTTAACAATAGTGTCAGTGCAGGCTTCTCTGTCTCTTACTACCAGTTGAACGCGAATAGTGCCGGTGTCGTTAAAGGTCTTATTCAGTAATGAGAAATTCGTGTCAGAACCATTGATTGAGCCTGACTGGTACAGCCATGAAGTGCTGGCATATGTCTGAGTAAATGTGCTGGAATTGCTCAGATTAAAGCGGTTTGAATTCAGACATTGAGTGTCCTTGTTGGTTGTAAACTTAGCTTTAGGCGAACTGAGCACATAAATAGATCTTGAACTAGAATCAATACATGAAGGGTATTGATTTTTAACAAGGAGTTTAACGGTGTAGGTGCCTGGAGAAGAATATTTGACAGAGTCGATGTTTTTTGCAGTATCTGTTGTTGAATTACCAAGTTGCCATTGGTAATTAAGGTATTTGCCCGAAGAGGAATCTTTGAATTTGAAAAGGTGACCATTGAAGCACTGCATGGTATCAGGAATATTGATTCTCGCAACAGGGACACTCAGAACTTCTATTGTTTTAGTGATAGAATCTGAACAGCCCATAGAATTCTCTTTGGCAATGAGTTTCACTTTGTAGGTGCCCGGACTGGTATAGCGGATATTTCGCATGTCTTTTGAGGTGCCTTTGATGCCATTTCCTGCGTCCCAGAACAAGCTAAAGGTGTCGAAATATACTTTTACGTTGCTGTTGTATGTCCATCGCGCAGCTGGTAAACATTTAATGGTATCGGTAGTATTCAGCGTAAAGTTTACACTTGGTTTAGGCCAGATATTAACAGCAGAGTTGATGGTATCCCGGCAGTTAAAATTTGAAACTGGAATTTGCTTGTATTTTCTGGTAACAGCTACTGAAACGGGGTCGAAGAACAAGGTTTTTGTTATTTTACCGCTATCGCTGATATAGGTGGTACTATCATCGAAGTCCCATTGCACCTCTTTGATATAGCCAGTAACAATTTGCGAACTGTCTTTGTATGTCAGAGGAGTTCCGGAGCAGAAGTCTTGTCCGTTAAAGTTCGTATAAGCTTTAGGATTAGGATGTACAGTCACATCAATTGGATAGCGGGCTTTGCAATTGACCTGTTTGGTATAAACATCAAAATAAACTTTGTATTTGCCCGGCATAGGGAACTTAACATCAATCGAATTCTGGTCCCAGTAAGTAGCAAAAGGAAATACCCAGGCTTTGTGTTCAATCTGATCTGCAAAAATTTTGGTGGAGTCGGTAAATCTGAAGCGGTTAAATTTGAAACATTTGTCGAGCGAGTCAACTTTAAGAGAAGAGAAGATATCTATTTTGCCCACCACACCGGTATCAATAAACCTGCAATATCCTGTAGTGTCAGTGGCTATAACCCAGATGTTTTTATTGCTCCAGGCTTTGTAATAGTTGTTGGTAGAGCTGTCCTGCCATTTGAAATTAGCGAAGAAAGGATTGCGTTCTTCGAAAGTGGCAGTATCAATACCACAAATAATTTTGTTTCTCACTGGGTCAAATACAGGCCAGTCGATTCTTAATTGTTTGGTAATGGAATCTTTCTTACCGGCGAAATCTTCGCCAACCAGTTTGACTTTATAGAATCCAGTAGTATTATAAATATGCTGAACAGGGTTGCCGGTAGCGGAGGTGTTATCGCCAAAATACCAGGTGTATTTTTTAAGTGGTTTAGAGGTTTTGGCTCTGAACTGCATGGTTATTTTCTGGTTTTTGCAGTCGTATTTTACCACCGAGTCTTTGAAATCGAGGTCGAAGTTAGGTAAACTAAATCCCGCCAGGTAGAGGTAAGATTCGTAGAACCCGATGCCGTAACAATATGCCAGCATGCCATCTGAGCATTCAACCAGGTGAGTCCCTAATGTGATTTTAAGCATGGCGTACGACTTCTTATTGTCGTAAGGGAAAGGTTTAAATTCGCTTGAATCTACTTTGGTTCTATCAAAATACACATTGTTTTTTGAAGGTGTATTGATGACAATAGAGACAAAATGGTCGCGTAAATTGGTAGAATTGACGGTGCTGAACATGGCAGATTCGCCCATGTATTTGTTGCTGAGTACTTCCAGCATGGCCGGGTCGCCGTATCCAGAGGTGATATAACCATTGCAGGTTGCACCTTTAAGAAATTGAAAAACGTGAAAGAGTTTATTGGAGCGGATGTAGTAACCACTATCGCCTTTTACGTTGATGGTAATGGGAGTTAAACGGCTAAGATTGTTATAGACATCGTTGTTAACTTTAATCGTGATATTAGAGTCAATTGGTACAAGTTTAAGATAATATCCGTTGGTATGTCCGAAGTGAGGCGCTACGTAATAAGAAGTGTCTGCCAGCATATTGGGCATTACCTGTTCGTATTGGTGGTCGCAGGCGCCGCAAGGGAAGTTAGAGCAGACATCGCCAGAAAAAACAGCCACTTTAGAGTTGGTGTTGACTTTAATAACAGAGCCAGTGAGGCTTCCTGCCGCTACCTGGTAGAGTTCTCCGCGATTGAGCCTGATGTTATATGGTGTATTAGCAGGGTGTCCGCCACTGGTGGTACTGGCAGGTAAGATGGTTATGGAAGTGGAGTCTTGAGAGGCCACCATCATCATCACATTGTTGAATCCGCTTGAATTGGGATTCCCGACAATGTAAGTAGCGCCTGGAGGGATATTAACTGTAGGAAGGATGATGCTGGCATCGGTTGTGGCAGCGTAAAGATTCATTGCCGATACAGCTACAGGGAAATCAGAAGTTATGCGAATGGCTTTTTTAACGATGCTGTCAAATTCAGGGATAAAACCAAAGTTATTAGGCACCTGAAATACTTTAACACTGTCTTTGGGAACATAGATAGAATCGATGTAATTCTGCAGCGGAATGCTGATTTTAACATTGGAATTAGAGGAAGCAGAAATGTACAGTTTTAGAAAGTTGCCGTTACCACCAGTATAATTTTTTAAAAAACCCATCCAGAACTCGGTGCCTGAATTAGTTTTCTGGGCCGATGCAATTAAGGGAAAGATAAAAAGAAGTAATATTGGTAGCGCTCTTTTCAAATTGTTTCAAATATAAGAATTTCAAATGGTTGAAAAAAATTTCTGAATAAAATATGACAATTCTGTTTGGTTGGTGTAATTATAAGGTATACAATGATTTATGGCTTGGATTCGAAGGATTTTGAATATTTATAGAAATTCCTTATATTGTGGTTGCTTTGGTGCTTTTGATAAAGTCGTTTGAGGGATTGAAGTATTATTCAACATCTTTTCATTTTGCTTTTTAAGTCGTCGATTTTTCGTCAAATTTGCATCAATGATGAAGAGCAAGATAATCAACGATCCGGTTTATGGTTTTCTGACGATACCGAGTAAGCTGGTATACGATTTAATTGAGCATCCTTTTGTTCAGCGCCTGAGGAGAATCAAGCAACTGGGGATGTCAGAATACGTATACCCAGGTGCTACTCATTCACGATTTCATCATGCTTTAGGGGCCCTGCATCTGATGATGAATGCCGTTTCTACCCTTCGTCAGAAAGGTGTTAAAATTACAGATAAAGAAGCGGAGGCTTTGTATTGCGGCATATTGTTGCACGACCTTGGTCACGGGCCCTATAGTCACTCTCTCGAACACACCCTGATTAAGAATGTGGCACATGAGAAGGTTTCACTCATGATGATGGAAGAGTTGAACCGTGAGTTCAAAGGCAAGCTGGATTTGTGTATTGAGATTTTTACCGACAGATATAAAAAAGCCTATCTGCATCAGTTAATATCTGGTCAGTTAGATATGGACAGACTGGATTATCTTGGCAGAGATAGTTTTTATACCGGTGTTAGCGAGGGGATTATTGGTTCAGAGCGTATCATCAACATGTTGAACGTGGTTGAGGATGAATTGGTAGTGGAGGAAAAAGGTATATATAGTATAGAGAAATTCATTATCGCACGTCGTCTGATGTACTGGCAGGTATATCTTCACAAAACAGTAGTTGCCGCTGATTTGTTGCTCACCAATACGATGAAACGCGCCAGCGAACTGGCCCGTTCAGGTGTAAAACTAAATGCATCTCCGATACTTAGATTTTTTCTGGAGAGTCATATATCCTATAAACAGTTTACAGAAGATCCGACAGTATTAAAGAATTTTATTCAGCTCGACGATTCTGATATTTTTTCGGCAATTAAAGCCTGGCAATTTGAGGAGGACAAAGTTCTTGCTTTGCTTGCCCGCAATCTGGTACAGAGAAATCTACCCAAAATGCTGGTGTCTAATAAGCCATTTTCAGAAGCAGAACTGATGGAAAAACAACAACAGGTTGCACAGTTGTACAAACTGAAACCTGAAGAAATTCCTTATTTCGCATCAATGGCCATGATTAAAAACGATGCTTACAAGGTCGAAAAAAGTACCAGTATCCGCATTTTGAAGAAGTCGGGGGAAGTATTAGATGTCACAGATGCCAGTGATAACTACAATCTAAAGGCCTTAAATCAGACCGTTAAAAAATATTATTTAAGCTTTTACCGCTAAATCGTATCTTCGCAACATTGTAACTATGCAAATAACTGCCAGTCAAATAGCCACATTAATAAATGGTACTGTTGAGGGCGATGCCTCTGTTGTAATTAAAGCAGCAGGAAAAATTGAAAGTGCCGCTACTGGCGAAATCAGTTTTCTGGCCAATCCTAAGTATTTAAATTATATCTATGAAACCAAGGCCTCTGTTGTAATTGTCGGCAGCGACCTGGTGTTTGATAAACCACTGCCTTGTGCCATCATCAGACATCCAATGCCATATTATGGCTTTTGTCTGGTTCTTGATGCTTATTTCAATCCTCATCAGACTCGTGTTGGAATTCATTCTACCGCTGTTGTTGATGAAGCTGCCAGTATCGGAGCTGATGTCTATATCGGAGCGAATGCTGTTATTGAAGCTGGAGCAGTGATAGGCGACAAAGCGCAGATTTATCCGAATGTGTTTGTTGGTAAACAGGCGAAAATTGGAAGTAATACCATTTTATATGCCGGAGTAAATGTATATTCCGACTGTGTGGTAGGTAATAATTGTATCATACATGCAGGTACAGCAATAGGTTCTGATGGTTTTGGTTTTGCGCCAACTCCAGATGGCTCTTATGCTAAAATACCACAGATAGGCAATGTGATCATCGAGGATAATGTAGAAACCGGAGCCAATTGTTGTATAGACCGAGCAACTATGGGTAGTACAATCTTGCGCAAAGGTGTCAAACTGGACAATATGGTTCAGATTGCACACAATGCTGAGGTAGGAGAGAATACAGTAATAGCAGGTTTAAGCGGTGTTGCTGGTAGTGCAAAAGTTGGAAAAGGTTGTGTAATTGGTGCTCAGGTTGGTATCGTAGGACATATAACCATTGCGGATGGCACTCAGATAGGAGGACAATCGGGGATACCAAAATCTATTAAGGAGCCTAATCAGCAATTTATAGGATCTCCGGCTATGCCTATTAAGGAAGCATTTAAAAGTCAGGTGCTCCAGAGAAACCTGCCGGCCCTCGAACAAAGGGTACGTGAATTAGAGAGAATCATTAAAGAATTAAGAGAATCATAAATGAAACAAACGACATTAAAACAAGCAGTAACAGTATCAGGTGTTGGTTTACATACCGGCGCAAATGTTAACCTGACTTTCATGCCTGCTCCCGTAAACCACTGGTATAAATTCCAGAGAACTGATGTGGAAGGGCAGCCTGTGATTGAAGCCGATTGCGAACTTGTAACAGATACCAGTCGTGGTACCACACTCGAAAAAAACGGAGTTAAAGTAAGTACAGTTGAGCATGCGCTGGCGGCTCTGGTAGGACTGGAAATTGATAATGTTCTATTACAGATTGACGGTCCTGAAATGCCCATCATGGACGGCAGTTCTATCATATTTGTAGAGAAATTACTAGAAGCTGGGATTGTTGAACAAGAGGCTGAAAGAGAATATTTCCATGTGCCTGTTAATGTGCATTACAATGACAACGCTAATGGTGTTGAAATGGTTGCAATGCCTCTGGATGATTACAGGGCAACTGTCATGGTCGACTATAACAGTCCCGTTCTTGGCAGTCAGCACGCCACTATCACAAACTTGTCTGAATTTGAATCGCAGATTGCCAGTTGCAGAACTTTTTGTTTCCTGCACGAACTGGAAATGATGCTGAATAATAATCTGATTAAAGGAGGGGATTTAAACAATGCTATAGTCATTGTTGATCGGGTGGTTGAGGATGATGAAATGGACCGTCTGGCTAAAATTTTCAATAAGCCGAAAGTTGAAGTAAGAAAAGAAGGGATTCTTAACAATGTCGATTTGCGTTTTCAGAATGAACCAGCACGTCATAAACTACTGGATTTGTTGGGGGATCTCGCATTGATAGGCATGCCTATCAGAGCACAATTAATGGCAGCCCGTCCCGGACACGCTTCAAACGTGGCTTTTGCGAAAAAAATCAAAGCATTGATAAAGAAAACCAAAAAGAAAACCAACAACGAAGCACCGGTATATAATCCGAACGTAAAGCCATTATACGAACACAAAGAGATTTCTAAGTTTCTGCCACACAAGCATCCGTTTTTGCTGGTAGATAAAATCATGGAAAAATCTGCAACTCATGTTCTGGCTATTAAGAACATTACTGGAGATCAGTATTTCTTCAATGGCCATTTTCCTAACGATCCAATTTTCCCGGGCGTTTTGCAGCTTGAAGCTATGGCTCAGGCCGGAGGTGTACTGGTATTAAGTGAGGTAGAAAATCCGGAAGATTATGCCACATTGTTTTTGAAAATTGACAATGCAAGATTTAAAGACAAAGTAGTACCTGGAGATACACTCATCATGAAGCTCGAACTGACTGAACCAATCAGAAGAGGTATTTGCCTGATGAAGGGCAGATGTTATGTAGGCGAGAAGCTGGTGAGCGAAGCAGATATGATGGCTCAGATTGTAAAAATAAAATAATAAATGTTTGGGGGGTAATACCCCCGGATTTGTATCAATAAGAAATAAAAAACAGAAAATGATTCAACCCCTGGCGTATGTCCATCCGCAAAGTAAGTTGTCGGAAAATGTGGTAATTGACCCGTTCGTTACCATTCATAAAAATGTTGAAATTGGCGAAGGAACCTGGATTGGATCAGGCGTAACTATTTTTGAAGGTGCCAGAATAGGAAAGAATGTTAAGATTTTTCCAGGGGCTGTAATTTCAGCTATTCCTCAGGATTTGAAATTCGATGGAGAAGACTCATTAACAGTCATTGGAGATAATACGACGATCCGCGAATGTGTTACTCTAAACAGAGGCACAAAAGACAGAGGTAAAACCGAAATTGGAAAGAACTGTCTGATAATGGCATACTCACACGTGGCGCACGATTGTATCATTGGCGACAATGTAATTCTGGCCAACAGTACGCAGGTAGCTGGTCACGTTGTAGTTGGTGAATTTGCCATTTTAGGAGGTGCAACACTGGTGCATCAGTTTGTTCATATAGGCAGGCATGCCATGATTAGTGGCGGAAGTCTGGTGCGTAAAGATGTACCACCTTATACCAAGGCTGCGCGCGAGCCACTAAGTTATGAAGGTGTCAATTCTATTGGTTTAAGACGTCGTGCTTTTACGCCAGAGAAGATTGCCGAAATTCAGGAAATATACAGAACCTTATACGTTAGAGGTTTAAATAATAATAAAGCCATTTCGCACATTGAGGCCAACATGCCAGCGACGCCGGAGAGAGATGAGATATTGTCGTTTATTAAGGCTTCGGATAGGGGGATTATGAAGGGCTACATCTCTAAGTAATTGTTGTTCTCGCTCCGCATCTACCGTGGGCCGTGGGTCCGACGGTTATAAGAATTCAGTTTTCTCGTTTCAAAATTGCTCATGTACAAGAGTACACTCCGCATTTTTCAACGTCGAAAAACTTCGTCCTGCAAACCGATAACAACAATTACGACATTGGGGGAGGATGATGTTCTCGCTGCGTATCTACCGTGGGCCGCGGGTCCTTTTAACCGTGGACCGTGGGTCCGACGGTTATACGAATTCAGTTTAGATTAACAGGCGTCGCTGAAGCTTAGAGATTTAAAGTTCTTCGAACAAGTGCTCTCATTCTCATCTCCGATCTCATTTAAACGCGTCGCTCCAGGCTTGTGCATCTTTGCTCCACTCCGCAACTTTAGTTTGTGCATCGGCACTGATATAGCTGGTTTTTGCAGCTTCTGCTGCCAGTGTGTTGAAATCACACAAAGAAATATAGGGACATTTTGCCTCCTCAAACTTTTGGTGTGTTGCAGCAAATCCATAGTTGAAAATTGAAACGAGACCTATGACTTCAAACCCGTTTTCTCTTAAATCCTCTACAGCTTTCAAACTGCTTTTGCCTGTGCTGATGAGATCTTCAACTACAACAACTTTACAGCCGGCTTCGAGGTGACCTTCAATGGCGTTTTTTTAAACCATGTTTTTTGGCTTCAGAACGGATATATGCAAAAGGAATGTTGAGCTCGTCTGCAATTAACGCACCCTGAGGAATGCCTGCCGTGGCAACACCTACCACACCTTGTACCTCTGGATACTGAGATTTGATAACTGCACTCAGGCAATTCGTAATGTACTTGCGGATATGAGGATACGACAAGGTAACGCGGTTGTCACAATACACCGGAGAGCGCATTCCACTGGTCCACGTAAAAGGATTCTCTACATTTAGCTTTACAGCTTCGCATTCTAATAAGTATTGTGCTATTTTTGCACTGATTTCAGTTGATACCATGGCGGAGCAAAACTATAAAATATTCATTAATCAACACACCATTGTCCTGACAAATAATAATCAATTTGCCAACAATAAAGAGTGTGAGAACTTCCGCAGTAACTCGCTGGATAAAGTTCTTCAGCAGCTGACTTCAGGTACCTTCGAAGGAAAAAAGTATCTGGTGTTTAAGACTGAGCATCCTGGCGAATTGTTTAAAAAACTAAAGAAACATTTCAAGTTGATTAAAGCCGCTGGTGGGGTTGTATTCAATGAAGATGGTCAGTTGCTTCTCATCAAACGTCTGGGCTTATGGGATCTTCCGAAAGGTAAACTAGAGCCTGGCGAAGATCAGCGTCTGGCCGCTCTCAGGGAGGTTCATGAAGAATGCGGATTGAACTTCCTGGGAATTTTAGGCAAAGTAGCCAATACCTACCATGTATACCACCTTAAAGGTCGGTGGATTCTTAAAAAGTCTGCCTGGTACCGAATGGCTGCCTGGGGTGATATATCTGTAACACCTCAGCTGGAAGAGGATATCACAGAAGTGTGCTGGGTTGATAAATCTTTTATAAAGGCTAAGGACTTTGAAACCTATGATTCTTTACGCGACTTGTTTGATTCAATTGAATTTCCAAGAAAACACAAACACTAGTTGCTGGAATCAATGCGCTGAATTTTAATGTTCAGCTTCGTTTTAAAAGTTATTGTCGTATTGTATTTCTCGCGCCTTAATGAGTGCCCCTGACCGTATTTGTAAAATAATATAGCCTCCCTGATGAGCAATATCGGAGCCGCATAGCCTGCAGTTAATGCCATAATTAAAAATACAGAACCAGGAGAAAGAAAAGTCCTCTGTCCGGTAGCTTTGCCATTACCCCCGCTTTCCGGACCATAAACATTAACATATGTTCCTTTGATTTCGTTGATGTTATGGACAGGACCTTTTTGTTCGTTAAAGTAGTTGAGATAATAAAACTGTGAATCGTTTTTTAAGAACACTTTACCGCTAATTACTCTTCCTCCTGTATCGGTGAAACTGAAGTCCTGATAATCCTTAACCGTTTTAATAACATTTGAATCTTCCATTAACAGCATTTGTCTTCTGGCTTTTTGCGCACAAGCAGAAGTGCTGGTGAATAAACATAACAATATCACTAAATACTTAATCATGGAATTTCTTTTCACCGGCATTGATGGCAAATGGAACCATATTGTCTGATGGCACTAATGGGCAGGTATAGTCTTTGTTATAGTGGCAATACGGATTGAAAGCCAGGTTAAAATCAATCGTTAACTTGTCTTTTTCTCCATTGTAAGGCATTTCAATATATCTGCCACCGCCATAGCTTTCTTTACCACTGGTTTGATCTCTGAAAGGAATAAAGAGAAAATCAACTTTAGCAGAGTCAAACGCATATGCGGTTAATGTAGCGGTACTATCTCCAACTTTAAAAGTGAGGTAACAGTATTTAAAATAAGTTTGTATTTCAGATTTAGTGGTGCCAAAATTTACTTTGCTCATGTCAGCCATTTTAATGGATGCAGACACTCTGAAACTTGTGTCAACCGGGAAATAATGCAGACCTTTAAAATTGGCGATAGCCTCGTCTTCAATGATGCCTTCGGTTAATACTTCTTTGTCTTTTTCTGCACGAATGGTTTCAATTCTGGAGGTATATGCGTCGCTGCTTTTGATGTTCCCTGTATTGTTGCAGGAAGCCATCAAACTTAGAATAAGTATGGAATAACAAATTTTGCGACAGCCCATAGTAGTAAGATTCCTACAATATTAATTAAAAAACCGGCAAATGCCATATCCTTAATTTTAATTTTACCCGAGCTGAATACAACAGCATTAGGTGGTGTGCTGATAGGGAACATAAAAGCAAAACTGCAGGCAATGGTAACCGGAATTCCGAGTACATGAGGATTGGCAAAACCAAGTGAAGCAGACACTCCAAAAACAACAGGAATGTAAATCTGTGCCAGAGCAACATTGCTCATAAGTTCTGTAAGAAACAAAGCAGTTCCTATAACTATCAGAATTAAAATATCTGTGTTGCCTGTTTGCGCCGTCCGGATATATTCACCCATGGCTTTAATGACACCAGTAGATTCCAGTCCTTTTGCCATGCACATTCCACCTCCAAACAAAAGAAGTATGCTCCAGCTTATTGCTTTCAGATCGTTTAAAACTAAGAGTTTCTCACTGGTCTTTCTGGCTTTTGGGACAATGAAAAGTATCAAACCGAAGACAAGTGCAACCAGATATTCCTCCACTTTAAAGTTGATATTAATGGATTTTAACAGTGCATTGATTGGTTGTCCGAAAACCCAAAGAAAAGCAGCTAGACCAAATATGATCATGGTCCTTTTTTCTGCGCTTTTCATTTCGCCTAATTGTTCAGCCTGATTGTCCAGCATCGCCGCAACTTCGGGTAAACTGCTGGCTTTAACTTTAAAAAAAACATTTACCATCAGATAATAGGCAATCCAGAGCATCAGAAGACTGAGAGGGACGCCTATAGTCATCCACTTGAGGAAACTTAAATCCATTTTTAGCAGATCATTGACATAGCCTTTGTAAACGATGTTAGGAGGCGTTCCGATGATGGTGGCGATGCCGCCTATATTTGCACCATATGCAATGCCTAAAATCAGGCAGGTGAAAAATGCTTTATTGACCTTGCTGTGATGGTCTTTTACAATTGCTGTGATTGAGATTGCAACTGGCAACATCATAATTGCAGTGGCCGTATTGCTAATCCACATACTGATGAGATAAGTGGTAAGCATCATGCCCCAGATAATGCCTTTTGGATTGTCGCCTGTGAGAGCCAGTAATCGGAATGCTATACGTTTATGAAGGTGCCATTTTTCTACACTGTAAGCCAGTAAAAATCCCCCAAAAAACAGAAAAATGGTATTGTTGAAATAGGCTTTTGATGCGTCAGTAAGTTCAATAACACCATGCGCGGGTAATAAAAAAAATGGAAGGATAGATGACAACCAGATCGGAATAGGTTCAGCAATCCATAGATTTACCAATAAAGCTGAAACTCCAATTGCTGTATAAAAATCTCTTTCATTTGCTGGAACATCGTAAATAAAAGCTAAAAAGACGTAGGTCACGAGTCCCGGTATTGCCGCCAGAACCTGAATTTTTGAAGGGACTGTCAGTTTTAGTTTGCTCAACTTCTTTTGGCTAATTTTCTTTTCTGCGCCATCGTCATCGTATTGATTTTTTTGAATTGGGCAGCTTTGGCTTTCGGAACTTTTATTTTGAGTTTCTGACCTTTGAAGATGGCGTCTTTCTTTATTCCATTCCACTTTTTAAGGTCGCTTACACGACAGTCAAATATATCAGCAATTAAGAGCAAGCCATCACCCTTTTTCACAACATAAGTGATGGTAACGGTTTTGTTATCTGGCTTAGGAGGTTTTGGTTTGATAACCTGATCATCTTCTTCATCTTCGTCATTTTCTGTAATCAGTGTATCTGATGGTTTTGCAATTCGGGGTAAAATGCCCTGATCGTCGAGGATGATTGAATCTGTTAAAGTTGAATCAAGAACAACAGGCGGCGGGAAAAGAATGAGCAGTTTTGAATGGTACTCTGCAATCTTATCTTTTGGTAATTTTAAACCTTTGTTGTTATAGGTTACTGGAACGATATCCAGTCGCAGTTCGGCATTGCTTTGTCTTAAAACATCTTCAGATAAGTTGAGGTTATAAGCGATAGCATTTAAGCCAATTTCTCGCTGGACCTGCACGGTGTCTGTCTCTGGTAATTTGTATTTTACTGGAATGATTTTATGCTCGCTATGGTAGTTCCAGATATACCAGAATGCCATGTAGTTAACCGCTGCATTTTGGTATTCAACGCTGAGCATGTTATGGATTTTAGCATAATCCAGAGAATTGTTGGCTTTGTGTATGGCCATGTTCATGTTGATCGGACCAGTTCTGAATGCTACCAGGGTTTTAAGCCAATCCTGATAAATGACATTTAAATCTTTGAAATATGTAACTGCCGCATCGGTGCCTTTTTCCGGATTTCTGCGTTCGTCGACATAGCTGTTGGTATTAAGGGCGTATTTTTTCGCAATCGCATAGCTAAGGGCCCACATACCACTTCCGCCATCGGCATCGGTGTACAGGAGGTCGCAGTTACTAAATGCTGCCGCAACCAGAAATAATTGTTTTGGTATGCCTGCGGAATCAAATTTAGCGCTGTAAAGTTGATGGTAATATTGTGTTTTGCCAATCAGGGCAGCGGTGCTGTTATTGAGATTTCTGACATAAACAGCAATCTGGCGTTTAACTTGTTCGTTGTAAAAAACTGGTACTTGTGAATTGGTTTTTATCAATTTTAAAAAGTAAGGATCTCTGGCATAGCTTGAGTCTGCAGGCTCGGCCATTAAACCAGTAATACCCTGAAACAAAATCACAATTAGTACAAATTTCTTCATCATCAATAAACGCGTGGCTGTGTCTAAAATTGTGACGAAAATAGTTATAAAGTATGGCAACAGAAATTTAAGTTATACCATCAATGTGGATTGGTGAGAGAATATATTCAGGCCAGTTTTTTGGCTTCTTTCCACCAGGTGTCCATTTGTGCCAGACCAAGTGATTTCAGGTCTCTGCCAGCCTCTTCAGCTTTGCTTTCTATGTATTCAAAACGGGTTTTGAATTTGCGGTTGGTTTTTTCGAGGGCATCATCTGGATTGATGTTGTCAAATCGGGCATAATTAACGAGAGAGAAAAGGAGGTCGCCGAGTTCATTTTCGCGTTCTTCGTTAGAGGAGGCGTTTTTAAATTCCAGTAATTCTTCTTCTACCTTTTCCCACACCTGATCTTTGTTTTCCCAGTCGAAGCCCACCTGAGCGGCTTTTTCCTGCATGCGATAGGCTTTAACGAGTGCGGGCATCGATTTAGGGACACCACTGAGTACCGATTTTTTCTCCTTGCCTTTTTCTTTCAGTTTAATTTGTTCCCAGTTTTGTTTGACGGTGTCTGAATCTTCGGCCACTACTTCGCCGTAAATGTGAGGGTGTCGGCGAATGAGTTTTTCGCATAGCTGATCTATAACAGATTCGATATTATACTCGTTGCGTTCTGAGCCAATTTTAGCATAGAAGACGATATGCAGGAGGATATCTCCAAGTTCTTTTTTTATTTCATCGGGATTACCTTCCAGGATAGCATCACTTAGTTCGTATGTTTCCTCGATAGTAAGATGACGTATTGATTCAGTCGTTTGTTCACGGTCCCATGGACATTTATCTCTGAGTTCATCCATGATATCCAGTAACCTTTTAAAGGCGATTAAGCGCGTATCCTGCATGAGGCAAAGTTAATGGATAGGGTAGAAAAAGAGGGAAACAAACAGACAAAAAAACATGAAATGGGCTTAAGAAAAAAGAATGTGAATTTAGAATTGGGGTATTCGATTAATATTCAGCGCTTAGCGATGTAAACTCAAAAATTAAAAGCCCATTTTATAACTTACTGGTTGATAGGGGTATAGGTGGTTTGGGGAGGTGTAAGGGGGTGATTATCATCCTAACCCTTCCAGGGTTTAAACCCTGGAAGGGTTAGGTAAAATTAAAAACTACATCTTATACCAGACGCCAAAACCCAGTCCGGTTGTCCAGAAATGTTCTCTTACACCTGAATTTTTAAATGTCGAGCTGTGTGAAAACTGGCCTCTGACTTCCAAAGAAACGCTGATTTGTTCATTAATTGATCGCTCAATTTTTCCACTTAAGACGCTACTTAATAAATACTTCTGATAATTGTAACGATCTTTGTCTGTCGATTTCTGACGGGTTGTAATTCCAGATGCGTTTGTAAAAAAGGAAGTTTGATATACATCTGTGTTAAAACTATTGCAAATGCCTGCTCCTGCATGTATTTTGTATGTATCGTTCAATCTAAACTGGTAAAGAACTATGATGGGAATGTCTAAGTAGTAGTGGTGATAAATAAATCGCATAGTGTTAAAATTGATGACCGGGTCGGGATTTTCAAGGGTTGTTACCGGAATATTCCTGGTTTGAAATCCTTTATCGCTGATCAATAGTCCACTTTCGATTTTTAATTTTGGTTTTAACTGATACTGAGCTGAAAACCCAGCAGAATAGCACCATCTGGGGATTTCCATGTCGTTTCTCAAACCA
>JBJTNS010000342.1:0-16830 GCA_046074245.1 Chitinophagaceae bacterium
TGATGATGATGGTATTTTCAATGATACTTCTGTCAACGAGCTAAACTGGTCGACAGACAGGATATTAGAAGAGGTCTGGTACTGCATACTGCAGAGTATGAAGTATTCGGAAAATCTAAAATTGGGCAAAAATATTCATCCTTTGATTCCTGATTTTATTGATAATTATGAATTTACTCCTTCATTGACCAGTTTAATGGCTCTGGAAGGTATTGATATTCTTAGTGAAATTACATATATTCTTGAGAGAAATCATGACATGAAAGATTCACTTAAAGTGTTCGCACCGGTGAAGGATATGGCATTTGAGACCATCAACTTTGATGAGGTTTTAAGCAATCGATTATTTGCAAGAGTTCTCAACCTGTATCAGATTGTTATGGCTGATTCTTACCATGTATACTTTGATATCGAAAGGCTAAAATTCGTCAATAAATATTATCAGCTGCCTCATGCGTATATGACAGCATTAAAGCAGTTATATTATAATGTTCCTGAATCCCCTTATCTGAACCTGGTAGCATTAGAGCTGGCAGAACTGACTGCTGTTAACCGTCCGGCAGATGCTGTTAAAATTCTGGATGAAGCATTATTAAAGCGACCAACATTTAAGCAGAATTCACGATTGTTGAAATACCGTTATGAACTTGAGATGCCTTCCATAATGGCAGATTTCGAAACGCTAAACGCACCTGGAAAGAATGCTCTTTTCTCGGTTAACTTTAAGAACACAGATACGGCTTATATCAAAATTTACAAAGTCAACATTGTTGACTATATGAATAGGAATGAAAAGTACTATTATGGCGACGAAAAGATAGCAAAATTGAAGGAACTCATTCAGGGATTAAAGGCACCTTTGCATAGTCTCTCATTAAAACTAGTCAATTTTAAGGATTTAAAATTGCATTCTCAGGAGATGCATCTCCCCAACCTGGAAGCTGGGGTTTATCTAATTAGTGTAGCCAACCGGAATAACTGGAGCGATACCCTATTGCAATACAGCATTGCTACCATTAATGTCAATAATAATGTTTTTGCAGAGAAAAGTAAGATGTTGTATTTGCTTTCAGCGGAAAATGGAGCACCCAAAGCTGGTGTTAAAGTCAATATCTGGAAATTCGTTAAGGAGGCTTACCAGTTGCAAATGACCGTTACCACCGGAGCAGATGGTAAAATTACCCTTCCGGAAAAAAGCAAAGACTGGTATCAAAGGTATATCTTCGAGACATCAGATAAGAATTTGTACTATTTCTATGGAATGTACAGAGATTATAAGTATAGTCAGGATCAATACACTCAGGTTAGAATTTTAACTGACAGGGCGATTTATCGTCCCGGTCAGAAAGTGTTTTACAAATGCATTGTGTCAAAGGGTAATCAGAATCTTACAGTACCGAAGCAGAATTTTGTTATAAAATTATACAGAGATGGTGAGGTGTTAAAAAAGAAGGCATTGATTAGTAATGCCTATGGCAGTTGCTCAGGAGAGTTTTTGTTGCCAGCAGATGGATTAGCTACAGGTGATTTTGCCTTGTCGGTAGAAGGAAAAAATGTGCAGGGATATACGAATATCAAAGTTGAAGAATATAAGTTAGCTAAATTTACCGCACAGATACTACCAAGTGATACTGCCTACAAATTAAACGATCATGTGTATCTGAAAGGAAAGGCAATGGCATTAGCAGGCTATCCTGTTTCTGGTGCAAAAGTAAGTTATACGGTTAAACTTGAAACTATTTTTTACAATTATTATTATTACAGAGGTGGTGGTTTTAATGAGCCAGAAATCGTTAAATCAGCGGAAACCACAACAACCGAAGATGGATTTTTTGAAATTGATTTTTCAGCTGTTGTAAAAGTTAGAAAACCTAACAATTATTATGTTTTTTCAATTTCCGGAACCGTTGCGGATATTAATGGTGAAGTACGTTCCTTTACTAAAACAATTGAGTTATATGAAAGCGACCGTATTGCTGAATTAATGACAAAATCTGAGCATTTGAGTAATCATGATATTCCGGTTCAGTATAAAATAAAAAACACAGAAGGCGTATCGTTGCCATTCACAGGGAAGATTTCTATAGAGCGACTGGATGATATTTCAGAACTGAAAAAGAATCGTTACTGGAAAAGCGATACAACAGTAATAACGGATGCTGAATACCTGAGTTTACATTCAGATTACCTGCCAAGGGGATATAAGCCTGGAAGGCAAACTATTTTAACAAAACAATTTAATGACGATGATGGTACTGAGTGGAAAATTGATAAGTCATTGCTTAATCAACCTGGCAGATATATAGCGCTATTAGAAACCAGGGATGGAGACGGAATAGAGATTAAAGTTGAAAAGGAATTTGTAATAAACGAAGCTACAAATAACAAGTGTTTATTGCAAAAAGTTGTACAGGTATACAGTTTAAATGGTCAATTGTTTGAACCTGGACAGACCGCGAAACTAGCTGTAGCTTCCGGATTAAAAGATCAGAATGTGATGGTGGAAGTTAGAAGCAACAGAGGTTTAATTTACGCTGCAACATTGCAATTGAATGAGAGTATAACAACCATTGATCTTCCGGTTTTAGAAAAGGATAGAGGAAATATAATTATAAATGTGTTCGCCGTTAGTCATTATCGAAGATACACCAATACTCTCACCTTACAAGTCCCTTTTACTAACAAACAATTAAATGTAAAAGTAAAGAGTTTCAGAAGCAATATGGAGCCGGGTAGTAAAGAAAAATGGATACTTAGTTTAAGCGGTCCTGCTTCAGAGAAGGCTGCGATGGAACTGGCAGCAGTGATGTACGACGCCTCTCTGGATGAAATTGTACCGCATAGTTCGTGGAATTTCTGGTTGTATTCGGATTTTTATTACTATTTAGATTTTGGAACAATCAATAATATTAGTAATACCGTTTCTAAAATTTCTATTAAAGAGAGAGCCTATTCGTGGTGGGCATTTAATTATCCTAAGCTTAATCTGAATGATAGATACCGTTCAATTTCATATTACTGGAGTTTTGGTGACGGAAATTATAAATCAAAACAAAAGGGCTTTACATTTACAACTGCTCTGGAAGATAAGAAAGATGGATTAACGGTGGCTTATGATTCGGTTACTGCTGAGGTAGGTTCAGGAAATGGAAGCGGTAATGGCAGTGGAACCTCTCAGACAACCGGAGGTACTGCAATCAGAAAGAATTTTAACGAAACTGCATTTTTCTTTCCTCATTTATATGCCAGTAAGAATGGTGATGTAGAGATTGAGTTTACCATGCCAGATGCACTAACAAAATGGCACATGCAATTACTTGCTCACAGCACAACTATGCAGCTTGGCTATCATGACGAATATGTTACCACCAGCAAGAAACTGATGGTTCAACCCAATATGCCCAGATTTCTGAGACAGAATGAAAGAATAGTTATTGCCTCAAAAATTATCAATACCAGCAGTAATCCCATTGATGCGGATGTAAAATTGAATATCACTGATGTAAAAACAGGCAATAGCCTAAGTTGGTCGACGGTGCCTCAACACATCCATCTTGACAAGAATGGTATTACTTCAGCGTCTTTTACTCTGAACATACCTGATTTTACCGGACTGGTTAAAATTACCATCAGTGCTGGTAATAAACAGGTTTCTGATGCAGAAGAACACACTTTATTAGTGCTAAGTAACAGGACATTGGTGCAAACATCTTTACCAATCAGCATCAGAAAAGCCGGACCACAGAGCATGGAGTTTTCAGCGCTCTTAAAAAATCAGAGTACAACATTGGTTCATCAGAGTATAACAGCTGAGATGTGCAGTAATCCTTCATGGTATGCTGTCATGGCTTTGCCATACATGATGGAGTATCCGAATGAGTGCGCTGAGCAACTCTTCACCAGAATGTATGGTAATTTAATTACTCAGCATTTATCGCTCAAATATCCTGAGATCAAAAAAGTGTTTTCAGAATGGATTAAATCTGCTTCTACTAATCATTCAGCTGAAAGTCCGCTTTATAAAAATGAAGAATTAAAAACATCGGCACTTACTGAAACACCATGGTTGATGGAAGCTAATAATGAAGCAGAGCATTTTAAACAGCTGGGAAAAGCTTTTGAGACTGGACAGGTTCAGAAAAACCTGGCTAAAGCCTATAGTAAATTAAAGCAAATGCAGGCATATGATGGTGGTTTCCCATGGTTTTCGGGTATGGAAAGCAATGGATATATCACACAAACTATAGTGATTGGTTTTGGAAAGTTAAAGTCTATGGGTGTAGATATTTCAAAGTATGAGTCTATGCTATCTGATGCAATAACTTTTATTGATCAGAATGCTCAGAATGATTATAACAGATTTATTAAAGATACTACCATAGACTTATATCCTTTATCAATCAATTATCTTTACGCTAAGATGTCTTTTCCAGAATTAGGATTTGGCCCGGGGCATCAGGTAGTAGATTATTACCTGAATAATGCGGAAGCACATTGGAATCAGTTTAACTATCTGAACAGAGCGCAGCTCGCAGTTATTTTAAAGGCTATGCGTCCTGCTTCTGCAGTGCCTGGTCTAATCATTAAATCTTTCGATGATATGGCTGTAAGAAGTGATGAAATGGGTATGTACTGGCCAGAAAATAGCAGTGGCTGGTATTGGTATGAGTCGCCGGTGGAAACACAAGCGGCAATTATCGAGGCTTATTATAAAGTTAGTGGAAATTTATCGGCCATCAGAGAGCAACAGATCTGGTTAATGAGGCAGAAGCAAACGCAGTCGTGGTTAAGCACCAGAAGCACTGCTGATGCTTGTTTTGCAATATTAAATTACAATCAGTCATTGAGCAGTAAGCAAAACGTAAATCTGAGTTTAGGCACAAAGAAGATTGAACCGCAGGTTAAGCAGGCAGGAACAGGTTATTTTACTGTAAAGATTCCAGGCAATGAAATATCCAGAGAGATGGGTAATGTTAAGTTAAATGCTCAGACTTCAGATTTTGCTTATGGCGCATTGCACTGGCAATATTTTGAGGACATCGATAAAGTTCAAAAGCAGAGCACAGGCTTATCATTATCCAAGACCTTGTATGTCCACCGAATGGTGAACGGAAAGCAGGAAAAGCAACTTTTAGGGCAGAATGAAATTTTACATGTTGGAGATGTACTAGAAGTAGTGATGGATATAAAAAGCGATAGAGATCTTGAATTTGTGCATGTAAAAGATCTGCGTGCGAGTGGCACAGAACCAGCAGATGTTTTAAGTGAATATCACCGGAATGATATAGGGTATTATCAGGTAACGCGCGATGTATCCAGCAATTTCTTTATTGATTACATGCCAAAGGGTAATCATAGAATTACTTATTTGCTTTATGTACAGCAGGCAGGAGAGTATAATACTGGTATTGCTACTGCTCAGTGCATGTATGCACCAGAATTTATTGCCAATAGTAAGAGTATCCGCTTAAAAGTAGAGTAGGTACTATTTATCGATAAAGTATTCGCGACCAGTTGTATCGATAACACCTTGTCTGCCCATTAGAATTACAAATGCAAATCCGTTTTTAAATGGAAAAGCTGCAGAATATTTAGCGGGTATTTTTAGCTGGCAGTTAGAGTTGACATAGCCCCAGTTACCTTCTTTATCTCTGAAAGGAAGAAGTCCGTTTCCAAATTCGCCAACCTGAGTTGGTTTTTGTTGAAACTGACCTGCAACATAGTAATTCGAGTCTACTATGCGAATGTCAGACATATAATAGCCTATAGCACCAAGAAATAGAGAATCACCCAGATGTCTGGTGGTTGAATATAATGGTGAAAATCGTCCTTTTTTATCCAGGAAAAAATAGTCCCAGCCCAATTCATTTCTGGTTTTAATGATGGCTTTACCATCTCTGAATTCTTTTTCCAGACGGATATATTCAGAGTAGTCTATTCCGTCGTTTATAAAGTGATTGAGAACAACTTGGCCGGTAGAATCAATAAATTCGAGGTAGTTAGTTGGAATTTTCTGGCCATCGCTATTAAAAGGTTTAATAACGTACACAGGTGCCAGACCTTCGCTAAAAATACCACCAGGAAGCACTGTATCGGGTAAATTAAGAGTTTGTCCCAGACGGTTGATATAAAAATATTTCCCTTTCGAGATTGCCAATAAATAGCCAGATTTGAAGAATACGCTGGAAGTGTCAAAATCAGGTTGCCTGATCCATTCACCTTTTGTGTTAATAATGCCAAGTTTTTTATTTAAAGACACTACTGCCAGTCCTTCTGAAAAATTTTCTGCCGCGTTAAAACCCTTGTCTATAGCTGTTTTACCATTTTGATTTATATAATAGCAGTGACCATTTTTCTCCTGTACGGGGCATAAGCCATGGTTGAAGTATCCATAATGGGTATATGGACCATTTAGAATTTCACCTTTGGTAGAAATAGCATAAAACATAGAATCTTTCATAACGAAACCGATACTATCCTGAAAGAAATCTGTGAAATCGAATTTACCAGGAATAAGGATATCACCCTTTAAATTGCTGTATCCCCAGAGGTTATTGACTCTGAAAGGCACTAACTGAGCACTAAGTCCTTGGTAAAAAAGAACAATAAAAACACCTAAGATACTATTTCGGAACATATAGACTAAAGACACAAATTTGTGGAATTAAGATGCCTGTTCTCTATCGGAGCACACTTCAGTAAGAACACCATTGGTGCTTTTAGGGTGAGCAAATGCTATCATTTTATTGTCTGCACCGGCTTTGGGTGTTTGATGAATCATCTCAAATCCTTCGTTAATGAGACGTAGAATTTCTTGTCCTGCATCGTTTACACCAAAGGCAATATGGTGGATACCTTCACCTTTTTTCTCTATAAATTTAGCAATGGCGCTATCTGGGTTAGTGGCCTGCAATAACTCGATTTTTGTTTCGCCAACCATAAAGAAACTGGTGATTACCCCTTCGCTTTCAACGGCTTCTGTTTTATAGGGTTGAGTATTTAAAAGTTTGGAAAACAAATTATTAGAAGTTTCAATATCCTTAACGGCGATGCCAATATGTTCAATTTTATTCATGTTAATGCAAAATACCAGTTTTTTGCTGATAATTCAAAAATAGGCCTCAATAAAAGGACAAAATCTTCAAACTTTTAGGAGACTATTGTGTTATAAAGAAATTCAATATCACATTCGATAAAAATATTGGTGGATATTAAGTGAATATGTACTATTTTTGCGCTTAGAATTAGTCTAAATAAGAATTATGATAAAACTGCCTATATATCTGGATAATAATGCAACAACTCCTATGGATCCGAGAGTTTTGGAGGCCATGTTGCCTTATTTTACCGATAACTTTGGTAATGCAGCCAGTAGAAATCACTCATTTGGCTGGAAAGCTGAAGAGGCTGTAGACTATGCCAGAGAGCAAATGGCTGCATTAATCAATGCTGATGCCAAAGAGATTATTATCACCAGTGGTGCTACAGAGTCAAACAACCTTGCGATAAAAGGAGTGTTTGAAATGTATGCAGCCAAAGGAAATCATTTTATCACTGTAGAAACAGAGCACAAGGCTGTATTAGATACACTAAAACATATTGAAAAAGCTGGTGCAGAAGTAACTTATCTGAAAGCCAGAGAAGACGGTTTGATTACACTTGAGCAGGTTGAGGCTGCTATCAAGCCAAATACGGTATTGGTTAGTGTCATGTATGCCAACAACGAGATTGGCGTCATTCAACCAATAAGAAAAATTGCTGCTTTATGTAAAAGTAAAGGTGTTTTATTTCATACAGATGCCACGCAGGCTGTAGGTAAAATACCAGTTGACGTAATAGCAGATGGTATAGATCTGATGAGTTTTTCGGGTCATAAAATGTATGGTCCGAAAGGCGTCGGCGTATTATATGTCAGAAGAAAAAACCCAAGAGTTAAAGTAACTGCCCAGATGGATGGTGGTGGTCACGAGCGTGGTATGAGAAGTGGTACATTGAACGTTCCGGGTATTGTAGGATTAGGAAAAGCTTGCGAGTTATGTCGTTTAGAGATGGCAGAGGATACTGCCCGTATTTCAAAGATGCGAGACAGATTGGAGCAATCTTTACTGGTTTTAGAAGAATCTTACATCAATGGTAACACCGAGCATCGCTTACCACATGTTAGCAATATGTCTTTCAAATATGTTGAGGGAGAGGGTTTGATAATGGGAGTAAAAGACATAGCTGTATCATCAGGTTCAGCTTGCACCAGCGCTAGTCTGGAGCCTAGTTATGTATTAAAGGCATTAGGTCTGGATGACGAATTAGCCCATTCTTCTTTAAGATTTGGATTAAGCAGATTTACTACCGACGAAGAAATTGATTTCGCAATTAACCACGTAAAAGAAGCTGTTACTAAGCTTCGAGATATGAGTCCGCTTTGGGAAATGTTCAAAGAGGGCATTGACTTAAAAACAATCGTTTGGCAAGAACATTAAAATAAATAAAATACTATGGCATATTCAGAAAAAGTAATAGACTATTATACCAATCCGAGAAATATCGGCACATTGGATAAGAGCAGCAAACAGGTAGGAACAGGCTTAGTAGGCGCTCCTGAATGCGGAGACGTAATGCGTTTACAAATTGAAGTAGACGAAGTTACAGGGATCATTAAAGATGCAAAATTCAAAACTTTTGGTTGTGGTAGCGCTATTGCTTCATCAAGTCTGGCAACAGAATGGTTAAAAGGAAAAAGTGTTGATGATGCATTAAGAATTGACAACATGGACATTGTAGAAGAATTAGCATTACCGCCTGTAAAGATACATTGCAGTGTATTAGCTGAAGATGCGATTAAATCTGCTATTAATGACTACCGTGTAAAGAACGGTTTAGAGCCAATTGAAGACGGAAAAAAACACTACTAATTATGTCTGCAGGAATCAGTATAACAGATAGCGCAAAAGTTAAAGTTCATCAATTGATGAGCGAAGAGAAAATGGGTCCGGATTATTTTGTCAGAGTCTCTGTAAAGGGTGGCGGATGCAGTGGTTTGAGTTACGATCTGGATTTTGACAATGAAATGAAGGAATCTGACCAGGAGTTTATTGCAGGGGATGTAAAAATCGTTTGTGATTTAAAAAGCTATTTATATCTGGCAGGAACAGAATTAGATTTTACAGATGGGTTAAATGGTAAAGGATTTAACTTTATCAATCCAAATGCCAAGCGCACATGCGGATGTGGTGAAAGTTTTGCTGTATAATTGCAGCATGCTTATAAACTTTAGTTGTAACATATTTAAAAAGTTGAGCATTTGTCTCAGCTTTTTTTTATGCTATTTTACCAGTACAATGGCTCAATATTCATATTCCTTCAAGGCTAAGGCAGATATTCCGATGGGTTTCAGCAGTGCCATAGTTTTGGGGAGTTCTTTGTACTTTCAGGAGAAAGTTAAGCCACTTACTGTACAGCAAATTGCACTTTTAGATAGAAGCAATGTAAATAGGTTAGACAGGTATGCATGTTCTCAATGGAATCCTTCTGTGGCAAATGGCAGCGATATTGTTGCCATTGGCAGTGTGTTATTGCCGGCTTATTTTGCTTTTAATAACAATAGCAAAAAGGATTTTATTCCAATTGCCAATGTGACGATTCAAAGTTTGTTACTATCACAGTCTATAGCCAATCTGGCAAAATTTAGTAAACGCAACCGACCATTTTTATATAACGATGAAGTGGGTATTGAGCACAAAATTAAACCTGATGCCAGGATGTCTTTTTTTTCTGCTCACACCACCACAGTATCTGCTACTTGTTTTAGTTTTGCCTTTGCTCACAGCACCTATTATAAGGACAGCAAGGCTAATCCGTATATATGGAGTGCAGCTTGTGTTTTGCCGGCTATAGAGGGGTTTTTAAGGGTAAAGGCAGGCAAGCATTACCCTACGGATGTGATAGTTGGTTATCTGGCCGGACTGGGCAGTTCGTGGCTCATGCATAAAATGCATTTGAGACAATAAAAAAAGCCCCCTTTCGGAGGCTTTTGAATAATTTTAAGTTTGCTTATTTAGCGCTTGCTTTGATGGTCCATACCACAGAAGCTTTCAGAGACATTGCTGCTAATGGTCCTGAATTAGTACCTTTTACTTTATAGGTAAATGAGTTAGCTTTAATATAGTTAGCCAGATTTTCAGTAGAGTTAACATCCAGAGTGATGGTATTAAGGCCATCAGAAACAGGGTTTTTAGAAGCAATCAATACTTCAGGTTGTCCATCTGCTGCGAGGTACAATTCAATCATTTCAACATTGTTGAAATTAGCTAAAGAATCATTTTCAATTGTAATAGTTGCAGATTTCAACTTCAATTCATCTAGCAGGTCAAGTGAAGTATTGTTTTTCTCTAATTCTGCTTTTAAACCGGAGGTTAATACGGTTTCTCCAAAGGTTTGAGAACCAGTAGAGGTAATTGCCGAAGTTTGGATGCTACCTTCTGTTGGGTAATCAAAGTTAACGGAAGTGTATTTAGACAAGCATCCGCCCATAAAAACGAAAGAAGATAATACTGTGATTAGTAATGTGTTGAGTGTGTTTTTCATAAAAATAATACTATTTTAAACCACAAAAGTAATATAAAAATAATAATAAACCCTATAAAAGGGACTGATATTAATTAGGTAAGAGTTCTCTCAGAGCTTCATTAATCGCTTTTCCATCTGCTTTTCCAGCCATTGCTTTCATTGCCAGAGGCATTACTTTCCCAATTTCTTTCATGCTTGTAGCACCAGATTGTTCAACGATTGGTTTAAGAGTGGCTAGAATTTCTTCTTTACTAAGTTCTTTAGGCAGATAAGATTGGATAATTGCGAGTTCTTCCTGTTCTTTCTGTGCAAGATCCTGACGGTTTTCTTTAACGAATATATCGATGCTGTCTTTGCGTTGTTTAGCCATTTTTTGCATGGCTTTCATTGCAATTTCGTCTGTAATATCTTTAGAACCAGTTTCAGTTCCAGCGAGTAAAAAGGCAGATTTAATGGCTCTTATGGCTCTAAGTCTGGCTTCATCTTTAGCTTTCATTGCTTCGATGAGGTCTTTATTGATTTGTTCAACTAACATGGTTTAGTGAGAAGGGTTTTCTTTATTAAGATAAAAATCGAAGCTATCGCCTCTGAGGCCCAGGCGCAGAGTTTCCAGAGCGATAAGTTCATTTGGAGCGATATTGCCCAGATTAACATTAGCGCCATATAATTTGATGAACCAAACTTGTTGAGATTTAAGAGGAGCTTCCCAGATGATTTTATCCTGAGGGATTTTACGAATAATCTCAGCAACAAGACCTGAACGAACTTCTCCTGTGCCTCTGAAAACACCTACAGTACCACTTTCTCTGGCTTCAGCAATCACTTTCCAGACACCAGCTTCAATTTCTTTTTCCATCATTTCAATCCATTCGTAAGGTGGAATTATTTTTTCAGCGTCTTTAGAGCCTACTTCAGAAATAACAGTAAAGTCTTTAGAGAGAGTGCGAATGAACTCACATTTTTTATCGTGTTCAATTTCCATTGAACCATCGCTAACCTCTACGTGTTCAACACCATAGTAGTCCATAACTCTTCTATAATCATCAAACTGGTTTCTGATGGCATATGCTTCGAAAAGGGTACCACCAAAGTACACTTTGAATCCAGCTTTTTTATAATGTCCAATTTTTTCTTTGAGTTTTGGTGTGACATAGGCAGTACCAAAACCTAGTTTAAGCAGGTCAATCAGGTGACTTCCATGTTCGATTAGGTCAAGGGATTCGCGAATGCTTAGCCCTTTGTCCATTACCATTGTCAGTCCGCTTTCTCTTGGCTGAACTGAACGTTGTGGTAGTTGCGTCAGTTTAAATATTTCACTATTCATTGTCTGTTTGGTATATTTCAACAATCTTTTTGAATTCGTCGTTTTCGTAAAGTTCATTACAAAACAGTTTAACGCTTTCTAAAGTATCGTCAAATTGATTAATTAGGCGCGAAATTATGGATTCCTTGTTAGATTCCGATGGTTCCTGATCATACTTGATACAAATCAGTGCTCCTTCAAGTTCATTGTCCATTCTTTTATTGGATTTTACTTCGAGTAAAAACTGTTCGAGTAAGGCATCTGCTTCACTGTGATAAAGTACGCTTGCCATTTCTTTCCAGTTAATGATCAGAAGGTCATAATTAGTATCCATCTGAGCGGCAAATAATTCTTCAAATTCTGCATCAGATTCCAGTTCTGCATAGCAGGTAAATATGCCTTTTAGTGCCGTAAAATCCTCTTCATCCTCTTTAAAAACTTTTTTGAAATAAGGCAAAGCTTTCAGAGGTGCCTTATCTGTTAGATAGGAATATCCGATCAGGTAATTATATTCAGGTAAGATTTGTTCCAGATTGGCAGCTTTTTTTAGGAATAGTCTGGCCATTTCACCATTTTCAAGGGCCAGATAACATCTGGCAATACAGATGTAGGGATACAAATCGCCCTGATTTTTTATACAGTTGTTGTAGTTTTCGATAGCTTTTTCGAAGTTACCGCGACTTTCATAAATGCCACCGATGTTGAAGAAGGCATTTTTTGAATCTGAATTGGCTAGTCCTGAGTATTCATAGGCACCCAGGGCAAGGTCCTGCTGATTGGTAAGTTCATAAAAACGCCCTAAATGGTACCAGCTCAGATAGGCGTATGGGTCATGATCAATTTGTTTTTTTAAATAGTCAATTGCCTTATCATACTGACTATTGGATATGAAGTTTAAAGAAAGCTGATTGAATAACTGTTCGTTATTTGGGAAACGTTTAAGTGCTTTTTCAATTAATTTATTGGCTTTATTTAAATGTGAATTCTGGCTTAGTAACTGGGCGTAGTTGACGTAAATATCCACCACAAATTCATCGTCTTCAAATTCTGAAAATTCAATAGCAAGAATAAAAGCTTCTTCAGCATCATCCAGCCTGTCGAGGTCTATAAGTATTTCTCCTTCCATTTTGTGGACTATGGAGTTATATGGCTCATTTGATTTGGCTATTCTAATAACTTCCAGTGCTGAAGTATGTTCATTTTTCATTGAAAGGATTGAAGCTTTCTCAACCAAGAAGTCAACCTTATTGGGAAAGAGATACAAACCATGATCAATAATGGCCATTTGATTGTCCTGTTCATTATTGATAAAAAAATGGTAGGATAGAGCTTCTATTTCTTCTTCTGAAAAGAATACAGATTGTTCGTTATTAAGTTTCTGAAACTTCTGAAGCGTTTCATCGATGTCGACATTGTTGAAGAAATCTTCACCTCCTGGATCGTTATCGTCAAAATCGTCAAACATATTTTATTTATTGGGCAAAAGATCAAATTTTGTCACCTGACTCAACTTTTGCTAGCACAAATATAAAAGAAAGAAAATGTATTTTTGCATCAGTGAAATTATTTTTTAATGCCATTTTTGTATGTCTGCTGAGCATAGAATTATCAGCCCAGTCAGATATTTTATATTCAGTTAAGGTATCTGATGACTCTATTATTAATCAGTCAAACTGGCAACAGAAGGTCGATTTTCTGATAGATGTGCGACTTAATACCCAGTTGCATACAATAGAGGGAACAATGGAGATGACCTATATTAATAATTCACCTGAGGAATTGTATGAGCTTTTTATACATGTATGGCCAAATGCTTACAAGAATGTGAGAACTCGATTTGCTCAGCAACAAATCAGAAATGGAGAAGTTGACTTTGAGTTTTTTACAGAGCAGCAGAGAGGAAATATCAGTCAGCTTGAATTTACCGCTAAGAATAATAAATTGAAATGGCGCTATTTGCCAGGACAGATTGACATTATTGATCTGGAATTGTCTCAGGTTTTAAAACCAGGTGAGTCGGTTACAATTTCAACTCCGTTTTTAGTTAAGTTGCCAGATCTGGTTTCAAGAAGCGGGGTAGAGGGGACTTTTTACGCAGTGACACAATGGTATCCCAAACCGGCGGTGTTTGATGTCAATCACTGGCATCCTATTTCATACCTCGATCAGGGAGAATTTTACAGCGAATTCGGAGATTATGATGTCCGCATTACAGTTCCGGATACTATGACAGTGGCTGCAACAGGTAATATGACTGAATTTAAAGATACTGCTGGTTATAAAACATATAGATTTACTGAAACCAATATTCATGATTTTGCCTGGTTTGCTTCAAGTCGATTTGTTCATGTTAAGAGGCAAATATTATTAAGTGATTCAACAAAGGTAATGCTCGAAGTATATGGCAACAAACTTGACTATATCAAGAGTGCGCAGGGTTTGAAAGATTTAGAATCAGCCATTCAGTCTTATAGCAAGCTGGTAGGGAACTATCCTTATAAAACCTGTAAGTTAGTGGTTGGTAACCTGAAGGCAGGTGAAGGCATGGAATATCCTACAATCACATTATGTAAAGATTTAAGCACAGAAACCATTATCCATGAAGTAGGGCATAACTGGTTTTATGGCATACTTGCCAGTAACGAACGCAGATACCCATGGATGGATGAGAGTATAAATTCATATTTTGATAAGCGTGTTACTAATCAGGTTGATTCTTTTCAGTGTAAGGAAATACAAGCCGATTCGAGATTCTACAGCAAGCTTAGTTTTAAACGATGGATTAGTCAACATGCTTCACTATTGGGTTACAAAGCTATTGCTGCGCAGAATTTGACGCAGGCTCTTAATATCGAGTCAGAAGCATATACCTCATTCAATTACGGAGCAATATTATATGGAAAAGGACCGATGGCCTTTGCTTATTTAAATCAGGAACTTGGTGATTCTGTTTTTCTGAAATGTTTTCAGAATTATTATAATGACTGGAAGTTCAGGCATCCTTTACCAGGCGATATTCAAAGAAGTTTTGAAACAACTTGTGGTCGGGATTTAACATGGTTTTTTGAGGATGTTCTTGGAGATAATAATTGCATTGATGTGAATGAGAAGAAGGGTAAATACAAAGTAAAAGGTGCCAGAAGTCTGGATAGTCTGGTACAAACTAAACCCACAGTGCATCCCAATCTATATGGATTTTTAATGGAGAAGAACTTTTACAACAATGGCCAGAAAAAGGGTTTGTTAGACATCAGATTTCCATTTGGATTACCTTCATATAATAAGCAATTGCACGTTAATATTATACCATTTGCGGGTTACAATATTTATGATGGATTATATCCTGTTCTGATAGTGAATAATTCCATTTTAAATCAGCGTTCTTTTGAGTATACAATAGTTCCTGGCTATTCATTTAAGGAGAACCGACTAAACGGTTATGGAAAGTTACTGCACAAAACCCGATTGAAAGGTAAGTTTGATATGATGGAGCTCGGCTTGCAGTCGCAGTTATATGGATTGGAAACAGGGAGCAGGGATAACAGGTATTACAGAGTTCAGCCTTTTGTTAAATTGAGATTTAAAAATCCTAATATGACTATGCAGGCAAGAAAGCAATTTATACAATTAAGTTTTACGCATACAGGATTAGAGAAGGATCATTATTTATATGAACTTGATACTTTAGGAAATTTGGGAGAGCAGCATTTTTCGAAAGATTATTTTTTCAATTATACCCGTTTTCAATACGGTTTTGACAATGGTCATGCATTGAAACGCAAAGCCATAAATGTATATGCGGAGTATGCGCAGAACAATAAATTTGGTGTAGGTAATACGCAGTATTTAAAAGCCTGGCTGAATGCGGTATACAAGTATCAGTATAAGAAGAACAAGTACCTGAGAACGGAGTTATTTGCGGGTGGATTTATATATAAAAGAGGTCAGTTTGAGAATCAGAAGTTTTTCATAAGTGCTAACACAGGCAATCGTGATTATCTTTACTCAGATGCTATGTTTGGCAGAAATGAAATAAGATACGGGAGTTCATCCATTTTTGGAAGGCAGTTAGTCAATGCTGGAGGTTTAAGACAATTAGTTGATTTAGAATCAAGCGACCGTTGGATGGCTACATTGAAAAGTGAGATTGATTTTCCTGGGGTATTGCCTTTTTCCTTCTATATAGATCTTGGTCTTTATCAGTATATGCATAGAGTAAACAATACAAATGTTGGTTTAGAAATTGAATTTATACAGACAGGAGGCATTCAGGTTAACTTATTCAAAAGAACATTAGAGATTTTTATACCAGTATATTCATCGAGTCAGTTTAGGAATTTTAATTTAATTAGTAATACTTTCCTCAACACCATTGGGTTCAAACTCAATTTAAATCAATTAAACCCTGTTCAGATGATTTCTAACGCATCTGTTTATGGAAAGACAGGTGTTGGGTCTCAGCCATAAAAAAAGCCTGTTTAAGCAGGCTTTTAATCATGGGTAAATATTGAGGTAGTTGATTTTCTTTTTTAAAACAAAACCCGCATCTGGAGACACGGGTTTTAGTTTAAGAGGGGTTAAAAGTTTTTGATTACTTTTTACCAGATTTTTTTGCTTTAGCTTTAGCTTTAGGAGCAGCAGCTTTTTTAGGAGCAGCTTTAGCTTTTGCTTTAGGAGCGGCTTTAGCTTTTGGAGCAGCTTTAGCTTTAGCTTTTGGAGCAGCTTTTGCTTTAGCTTTTGCTTTAGGAGCAGCTTTCGCTTTAGGAGCAGCTTTCGCTTTTGCTTTAGGAGCGGCTTTAGCCTTTGGAGCAGCTTTAGCTTTCGCTTTAGGAGCAGCTTTTGCTTTAGGAGCAGCTTTTGCTTTTGCTTTAGGAGCGGCTTTAGCTTTAGGAGCAGCCTTAGCTTTTGGAGCAGCTTTAGCTTTTGCTTTAGGAGCAGTTTTTGCTTTAGCTTTTGCTTTAGGA
>JBJTNS010000343.1:0-18830 GCA_046074245.1 Chitinophagaceae bacterium
ATGGTACTTTAGCTAACTACACATCAGACTTAGGTGTATTAGAAAACAATATCCTTGTATGTTCTGCTGTTAAAGGTACTGCTACCCGTCCATACTTCAACGGTAAATCTGCAAGCACTGCAGTAGGTGATTACTTTACTAAAACCAAAAACAACGTAGCTTACACTTTAAGCGCTCCAACTTCAGGTACTCCAGCTTTCTCTAAAGCTTTATCTGATGCAGGTATCAATCCTGAATTAATGATGGGTTACAACACTACTTCAGGTGCTTCTGGTAACTACCCTAAAGATCCAAACTTCTCTACCTTCACAGGTGCTACTCAGACAGGTGCTTCTTTCTCTAACGCTAAAGTTAGCACATGGTTCGAATCTACTACACACAAAGGTGCTTTCGGTTCTAACGACTGGACCAATGTATGGAGTAACTTCAACCCACAAACAGAAGTTTACTAATATTTAAAGTAAGTTTTTTTTCATAGGCATTAAAGCCCTTCTTAACCGGAGGGCTTTTTGCTTTTCGCAAGTTTTTAGACGATGTTAATTAATATAACATGACAATTATCTCTTTAAAAAATACATAGGATTTTGATATTTTTCTTTAAGTTTGCTTCAAGACATTATGAGCAACAGAAGAGATTTTATCAGAAACAGCGTATTGTTTGCCGGAGCCATCAGCATTGGGAGCAATGACTTATTTGCCTATCCTCCGATGCCTGTTAACGGTGATGATGAAGTGGCCTACTGGTCGCTTTTAAGAGCCCAGTTTCCCTTGAGCAAGAATAAAATCTTTTTGAATAATGGCACCATGGGACCTTCTCCTTTTGTAGTTCTCAATGAAGTCTACCAAGACATGCTTGATGTTGACAGCAACGGACGATATGGTGGTCATGAAGACATTGCCATTAAAGCGCTGGCGCGACTATTAAACAGCAAAGACACAGAAATTACATTAACCCGAAATGTGACAGAAGGCATTAATATTTCGTGTTTCGGACTGCCATTAAAAGCTGGAGACGAAGTCATTCTCAGCACTCACGAACATGTAGGAAATGCCACACCATGGCTAAACAGAGCCAAACTACATGGCATCGTCATTAAAGCCATTCCATTGGGTAAAACAGCAGAGGAAACTCTGGATATTGTTAAATCTGCTATCACTAAAAAAACTAAAGTCATTGCCCTACCCCATATCCCTTGTACAATCGGACAAGTTTTGCCGGTAAAAGCCATTTGTACCCTTGCCAGAGAACGTGGCATCTTCAGTTTTGTAGACGGTGCGCATCCTCCAGGCATGCTGCAACTGGATGTGAAAGATATTGGATGTGATATGTATGCTGGCTGCTGTCATAAATGGCTTATGGGTCCAAAAGGCACCGGTTTTTTATATGTATCAGAGGAATTCAGAAACACCTTACAGGTCTATTACGGGGGTGGCGGATTTGATACTGGCTGGGACATGCTAAGCAATCCCCCAACCTTAAAAGGATACATCGATAACGGGCACCGTTACTATTACGGTACTCAGAATGCTTCATTGTTCAAAGGCATTGCCAAGGCCGTCGAATTTCAGGAAAATATTGGCAGAGCAAGAATAGAAGAACGTGTAAAATCTTTGGCGACTTATTTACAGGAACAGCTTTTATTCCTCAGTGATGATATTGAAATGCTGACACCAACAGAAGCAATTTCGAGAGGCGCTCAAGTCTCGTTTAAAATCAAAAATAAAGATATGGCTAAACTCCAGGCACAGTGCAACGAGCAAAAGATTACTACCAGATTTGTTGCAGAGAACAATATTAATTGCCTGAGAATATCAACACATATCTACAACAACTACAAAGAGATTGACAGCTTCCTGACAGAAGTTGACAAATTTATAAAGGCTTAATGTCGAACGAACAAGCTATAGCGTTTTTAAAAGACTGGAGAGAGGGAAAAACAGAGTTTACAATTCATAGTTCAGGAAGCACAGGAGATCCGAAACCAATCATACTTAAACGTGAGTGGATGGAATGGAGTGCCAGAGCGAGTGCCGAAGTTTTTAAACCTCAAGCCACCGATTCTTTATTTTGCTGCCTTCCTTTAGATAAGGTAGGCGGACTGATGATGCTGGTGCGATCGGAGGTATGGGGTATTCCTGTTCACATAGCAGAACCCAGTGCCAATCCTTTGTTATCAGATGTACCAGGCAATATTATTTCGCTTACCCCCTATCAGTTACACTATATTTTAAAAAACGACGAATCAACAGACAGATTATTACAATTCAGAGAAGTACTAATTGGAGGCGCCAGCATCAATTCTGAATTAGAATTTGCTTTGCAGGATCTTGGATACAGCACCACCTTCAGACACAGTTATGGCATGTCGGAAACCTATTCGCATGTAGCATTGAGGACCATCAATGGCACTGATGCATCCGATTATTATACCCCATTAAAAGACATCCGAGTGGAGCAGGGTTTAGATCATTGCGCGATTATCTACACCCCGTATTTCCCGGAGGGTTTACACACCAACGACATCATAGAAACAGATAGCAGAGGCAGGTTTAAAGTAACAGGGCGAGCCGACTTCATCATTAATACAGGTGGTGTTAAAATCAGCACCGAGATGGTAGAAAAATTGATTGCCGATAATTTAAAAACTGACAATCCTTTTATAATAAGTTCTGTAAAAGATGAATTACTTGGAGAGAAGATTGTATTAGTATGTACGAATCAGGAGAAGTTTAATTTTAGTGACTGGGCATTTCTCGAAACTTATAGCCCTTACGCCAAGCCAAAAGACATCATACAAATCAGAGATATCCCTATAAATAAGAGCGGCAAAGTTGACCGCCTTAAAATCAAGGAAATTTTAAATACTATGGATTAGTAGGTAACAGATTCAAGCACCTGACCACTAGCGTCAAAAGTTTTCCAAACACCAGTTTTTACACCATTTTTGTAATGAGACTCAGAGCGTAAAACACCGTTGGCATCCCATACTTTCCAGGTACCGTGTTTAGCATCATTTTTATAGAAAGCCACTGACTGAATGTTTCCTTTTTCGTCGAAAGCTTTCCATTCACCATTTTTAACACCATTATTGAAAGAGCCTAATTCTTTGGTGACACCAGACATATAGTAAACTGTTAATTTACCATCTTTGTTTCCATCGATGATGTCGTAGGTACTTTCAACTTTACCATTGGCATAGGTTAAGGTCAGATTGCCACTCAGTAATTCACCGTCGGCATCTACATACTTCCCTGCCGTATTCTGGAAAACTTCAGAAGATTGAGCAGATACATTATAACTGGCAAATACCAGAGCAGCGATTGAGAATAATACCTTTTTCATAATAAATTAATGATTTATTAACAAAGATACGAAAAAAATTATCTGAATTCCAAGACAATTTTTGAAGAAGCTTCGAAATTCTTTACTGTTTGAGTCTTGTAAGAGATACACTCAACAACTAAATCTTTACCAGATTTAAGAAGATTGGCAGGTATGAAACACTGACCTTTAATGTTGGTATAGAAAATTCTATCTGAACCTGCCAGTTGAACTTTCGCTCCTGCTATGGTTTCATTTTTAACATCTAATACCTGAATCACCTGCATTGGCTGACGTTCTTCTGCCAGCAAATTGCCCGTCAGTAAAACAAATAACAGTGCTAATGATTTCATGATACAAAAATGATTCAATACTGTTAAGCAAGTTTGATTTCAGTATTATTAAAATGTTACCAAGGTGTTTTATTGTCAGAGCCCTTGATAATACAATAACTTTAAGGTGTTTTTCTATACCAATTTGTTTTTTGACAAGCTCCAAGTGCTAACTGATTGTTCATTTCGAATTAAGACAAACTTAATATTGCAGAGCCATTTTTGTGGCATGGAATTTACCAGTAAAAAAATCATATTTTTCTTTTTGTTTTTCTTAAGTTTCAAAGCCTTTTCACAAACTGAAACAGGCTCTATTAAAGGCTTCGTCAGAGACACTCTCAGGAAAGAAGCAATCGACGATGTTGTTGTTAGCGTTAAAAACTCTTCTATTAAAAATACCATAACCAACAACAATGGTTATTTTGAATTTAACAATCTACCTGCAGGTTATTACAGTTTAACTTTTAAAATCAGCACCCATAAATTTCTGATATACGATAGTATAAAAGTCACATCGGGCAATATCACCAATCTTGGATTAATTTATCTAGACGCCAAACTAACAGGTGTTGGTGGCGGTGGAATAAAATTCACAAAGCCAAAGGCAACAGTGACGGCGGCTGTTCAGGATGTAAAAAAAGCTGATGCCGTTTCTAATGTCATGAGTGCCGAACAAATTGGAAAGACACAAGACAATAACACTGCAGCTGCGGCTGCCAGAATACCAGGTGTTACACTGATGGAAAGCAGATTTATCATGCTGAGAGGTTTGAGTCAGAGATACAACAGTGTACAGATCAATAACATCAACGCACCTAGTACTGAAGTTGACAAAAGAGCTTTCTCATTTGACCTAGTGCCGTCGAGCATGCTTGATAAAATTGCCATTTTCAAATCACCATCAGGCGATATTGCCGGCGACTTCGCAGGAGGTGTTATAAAACTTCAGACAAAGGGCGATGTTGAAAAAGACTTTGTGAGTTACTCAATTGGTATTGGCTACAGAATTAACACATCTTTGTCTAAACACTATAACAATTCTGTTGGATCTGCTACCGATTATTTTGGATTTGACGATGGTACCAGAGCATTGCCATCCAATTTCCCTGAAAATCTCTCTCTTTATTCAAATGCTCAGAAAATTGAAATCGGAAAATCTCTGAACAATAACTTTAGCCTGAAAAACACCTCTACCCCACTCGATTTTGGAGCAGGCTTCGGATTTGGAAAAAACATAAAATTTAAAAAAATGGAATTATTTACTGTGAATAATTTCAGCTATTCTACCAACTTTCAGTATTCTCAAATGAAAAGGTACAGATACCAGAACGACCCGGTAGAATATGTCAGACAAATGTTTAACTACACTGACGATAATTTAGCCATCGAATCTAAACTTTCTGTATTGAGTAACTGGGTTTTGAAAGTGAATAAAAAGACCAATTTCACTTTCAAGAACATCTTCAATCAGATTGGCGAAAACGAGACAACAATCAGAACTGGTGTTAACCCTACTGAACGTCCGAACGACGAATTCAAAAATTATGGATTCCATTACACATCCAGAAGTATATACTTTGGCCAGTTTGAAGGCAATCACAAACTCAAAAACAAAGGCGAAAAACTTGTGTACACCCTTGGCTTTAGCAATATCGGCAGAAATGAACCCGATTACAGAAGGTTCAGAACCTACAGAGCTGTTGGCAGCGAAGCCAGCTATAGCCTGATAGATCCGCCAAGTGCAAGTTTATTTGATGCTGCCCGCTTCTATTCCAAACTTAAAGAGAATACTGTAGCAGCTAATCTGAACTACGAACGGGTAATTCCTAACCCACTTGATTCAAATAAAAATATCATCATCAAAGCAGGTGGATATGCAGAAAGCAAAAACCGTAGTTTCGATGCCAGATGGATCAGTTACAGTTACTCAGGCGACCCTTTAAAGAAAAACGATTTCCTGCTGACACCCATCGATCAGATATTCGCATCTTCAAACCTTAATACAACTTCCGGATTTAAACCTTTAGAAGGAACCAATCCAAGTGATAAATACACTGCTGCTAATCAGTTAGGAGCTGCATATTTGAACTTAGGTTTCCCTATCAATAAATTAAAAATAAATACTGGCTTAAGAACTGAGTATTTCAATCAAACTCTTACCAGTGCCACCAACAACGGTCCGGTTTACATTCCATTAAGCAATTTAAATTTACTACCCTCTTTCAATGCAGCAATGTACATAGACAGCAGTGGCGATAAAACGCTGATCAGATTTGGATATGGCAGAACTGTTAACCGTCCGGAATTCAGAGAACTTGCTCCTTTTGTGTACTACGATTTTATGTATGACGTTAACATTGTTGGTAACGAAAACCTTCAATCATCTACAATCAGTAACTACGACCTGAGATTCGAGCACTATCCTAGCAGTTCTGAAACTTTTAGTTTAGGTTTGTTCTACAAGAAGTTTTTAAATCCGATTGAAAACTATGTTCAACCAGTAGGATTAAGTCAGCAGTTCACCTTAAAGAATGCTGCAAGTGCAACCAATTACGGTCTTGAAATGGAGATCAGAAAATCATTCAGTCAGCAATCTCAGAACAAATTCATCAAAAAACTTTCGACACTCATCAACGCATCTTACATCATCAGTCAGGTCGACCTCGGCAATGACAGCACATTAAGTCAGGCTCGCACCCGTCCGCTTCAGGGGCAATCACCATACATTGTCAACGCAGCAATTCAATATGTGAGTGACAGTGGTATCACAGTGAATGTTTCATACAATATTATCGGTAAGCGTATCGTGTATGTAGGTAACAACATTTTCCCATCAGTATATGAAATGCCGAGACATTCATTAGACATTACATTCATCAAAGAAGTAAGCAAAACGCTTACACTTAAATTCGGTGTAAGTGATGTGCTGAATTACAAACATCAGTTATGGCAGGACACTGATGGTGATGGCACAATTCACTACTCAGGTAACAAAGATCATCAGTTATTACAATACAGAAGAGGACAGATGATTAACTTCGGTCTTTCTTTCAAATTCAGATAGATAAAACTTAGTTCCAGAAGACGGCATTTTCCACAAATTGGGGAAATGCCGTTTTTTTTTGAGTTAATATCCTCAACTAAAACAGACGAAACCACAATAAAACAAAGGCTTTACAGCAACTATTCAGTAGTGACAAGTAAAAAGTACTAAGTCAAAAAAAAAATCCATTTTTTTAGAAAAAAAATTGAAAACATTAGATTGTGAAATATATTTTTGCAGTGAAAGTAATAACATCTTAATGGACAAGAAAAGACGAATAGTAGATTACAGCAATGTTCCTGATGATATCCTGAACAAACTGGGAGAGCTGTACCCAAATGGTTACGAACGTGATGTCATTAAATTCCCGAATGCAAAAGGAGAAATGATCTCAGCAGTTAGAGTTGAAACTGATGATACAATCTTTTTAATCAAAGTATCTTCACAGCTCAAACAAATGTTTGATGATCTCGATATTGAGGAAATGGATTTCAGCAATGAAGAAAAAGATGAGATTGGTGGCGACGATGATGACGACGGCGACCAGTACAGCAAAGACAAACCGATGGACGATTACGAAGATTAATTATCTTTAACAACCTATAGAACCCGCTTAATAGCGGGTTTTTTCATTAAAAGAGTGGAAGAAATTCTTCCATTTTCATTCCTCTTGACCCTTTAATTAGAATTAAAGCATCTTTCAGGTTAAGGTGTTCTACAAACTCAAACGCTTCTTTTTTAGCGGCAAACTTATGTGATTTATTATCTTTCGTTGCAGCGAAAGCAGCTCCCACTAATATTGTTTCGCAATCATTCAGTCTGTCACATAAATTAGCGATTGCCTGATGCTCACTGGCTTCATATCCTCCGAGTTCAAACATATCTCCGAGAATAATCCATTTTTTACCTGCCATACCTTCCAGAGTTTTCAAAGCCATTTCGACACTACTAGGATTAGCATTATAGGCATCCAGCATCACTGTGTTCCCTTTACTGGTGCGTATAACCTGAGAGCGGTTATTGCTTGGTTTATATCTCTGAATACCTTTATTAATCAATCCAAGCGGGATATTAAAGTGCTTGGCAACACACAATACCGCTATAATATTTTGCAGATTGTGCCAGCCTGGTAATACCGAATGAAAATGCGTATTCTCGTAATTAAATTCAATTTCTGGAACAGTCTGTACAAATCCAACTTCATCGGTATTGGTTGAATAACCAGTAAAGTACTTAAGACGTTTACTCATAGAATTCAACCATGGGTCGTCCATATTAACAAAAGCATATCCATCAGTTTTGATTAAATAATCAAACAATTCGCTTTCTGCTCTTGCTACACCTTCTATCGATCCGAAACCTTCCAGATGTTCTTTACCTATATTGGTAATTAAACCAAAATCTGGTTTAACAATCTGACATAACTCATCGATATCGCCTGCTCTGTTTGTTCCCAGCTCGATAACTGCCAACTGATGATGCTCTCTAAGATTGAGCAATGTTAAAGGAACACCAATATGATTGTTTAAATTCCCTGGAGTGAAATGCGTTTCATACATCGTTGAAAACACAGAGACCATGAGCTCTTTAGTAGTGGTTTTTCCGTTACTCCCCCCTATTCCAATAA
Organism: Chitinophagaceae bacterium; assembly: GCA_046074245.1. GTDB lineage: Bacteria > Bacteroidota > Bacteroidia > NS11-12g > UBA955 > JABMMZ01. The sequence continues at coordinate 8,325 of JBJTNS010000343.1, forward strand.
CCCTGGCAGGCATTAAAATACGGTGATGTGCCGCCAGATCCTGCAAACACTTTAAAGCGTTATCAACAATAATAATTCTTTCGTCATCATATAATTTCTCATCAGCAATCACATAAGAAGCCCCTTTTTCGAGCGCCTGTAATGCGAATTCATTGGCATTGAAATTATCACCCTTCAGAGCAAGAAACATGGCGCCAGGCTCTATTTTCCGGGTATCAGTAGAGAGGTTCATATTACAGCTGAGAAACAACTGATAAATAGATTGTATGTTCATAGTCATCCGCTGACAAAAATAGGATTTTTAAAATTCTTGTGCAGCGAATAAAGAAATTTTGTGTCTTATTTTGTATATTTGTGTTAGTCCTATGAATTTTATAAAACACTTGTTGATGCTTTTTCTGGCTCTGTCATTAACAGAAACTGTAAATGCTCAGAAATTACCTTATTACCTTTCTGATAGTTTATTTTTTCTGGATGCCAGCAACCAACTACTCCCGAAAGCAACCAATGGCGGCTTTCACTGCCCTCAGTTCAGTCCGTGCGACCTGAATGGAGACGGTAAAAAAGACATTGTTGTATACGACAAATTAGATGGGAGTATCAGCACTTATATTAACAAAGGGGCTAGTGGCGAAATAAAATATCAGCTCGACAACAGATATGCCGCTTACTTTCCAAAGATGCGTGCATTTGCCTGGATGCTGATGCGCGATTTCAACAACGATGGCTATGAGGATATTTTTACTATCGGTCCGCAAAGCTATGTGGTTTACAAAAACATTTCTTACACTGTCACTGGCCGACCAGCTTTCGTAGAACTTCCTGCACTGCAATACCGCAACATGAGTGCTTCTGGCTCTAATATCGAATACAATGCTATGTCGACCCCATCTATCCACCTTCCTGGCATCTACGATATTGATTTCGATGGCGATCTGGATATCATGAGTTACTCCAATGTCGGAGGAGCCATTACCCTATGGATGAATTATCAGGTAGAAATGGAACTGCCTTCTGACAGCATGAAGTTTTTCCTGGTAGATCTTTGCTGGGGCTATTTTAACGACAACGATTGCAATAGCTATATTGTTAATACCTGCTCAGAAAGTTTCTGGCGTTTATATGGTCCGAGACACACCAATGGTTCCTCTATCACTCTCTTTGATGCTAATAACGACAAAGACATAGATTTACTGATAGGTAACGAAGGTTGCAGTCACATGACCATGCTGTACAACGCCAAAAATTACCACAGCACCCACTACGATTCGTTCTATCTGTATGATACCAATTATGTTACTCCAAACAACAGAGCATCGGTATCTATTTACCCTGCAGCATATTTCATGGACCTAGACAATGACGGGCAGCGCGACCTGATATACGCGCCCAATTCAACCAACTACCAGTACATGATTGAAGAAATCAATCAGGTTAGATGGTTCAAAAACATTGGCACAGATAGTTTCCCGGTGTGGGGACAGCAGCAAAATTTATTTACCAGCGAAATTATTGATAACGGCAATCATAGTTCGTGGGCAAGCAGCGACTGGGATAAAGATGGCGACCTCGACCTTATTGCAGCTGTAAACGGGAATGCTTACACGACCAGAGATACCGCTGACAGAATCTATTTATATGAGAATGTTGGAAATTCACGCTCAGCACAGTTCAAACTCAAATCTACCAATTTCGGAAATTTTATTCCAGAGAGAATTAATAGTCTTACCATAGCAGCTGAAGACATGGACAATGATGGCAAAACCGATCTTGTATGTGGAAATGACAAAGGTGAGATTTTGTTTTACAGAAATACTTCTTCTGCGGCCAATACCTTAAATCCAAGTTTCCAGAAAGCCAATTCAAGTTTTACAGGTTTCAATATCGATATCGGTGGATTTAGTGCTCCGGCTGTGGCAGATATTAACCGAGACGGACTTAAAGATCTGGTTATCGGAAGAAACGACAGCATGCTGAGCTATTACAGAAATATTGGAACACTAAGCACGCCTAACTTTAGTGTCGTAACCAGTAAATTTGGCAATATCAAAGCTTTTGACTCCATTGGATTTCAATATATCTACGACGATACATTTGCCATCAAAGGCTATTATCCGGTCTATGAGAAAGCTACCTACTCCAAACCAGCAATCATGGATGTAGATGGTGATGACACCCTTGAAATTATTGTTGCCAATTCACTTGGCAGTATCAGAATGTACCAGGTTGATGGCTCTAAGCCGACTGGAACATTCAAACAAATTGACTCCTTCTTATACAGAAGAGGTGTTCAGGGAGAAAAATTCTTCAATCCAGATCTTGGCAATTTCACATCTGTATGTCTGGCAGATTTAAATCTAGACAGTGTCCCTGAAATGATTATCCCTGGAAACAGAGGTGGTGTACAATACATTAAACCAGCTTTTGCTCATAAACGCCATGTATCTGTGAAAGATGTTGTATACCAAATCATCAACGGTTATCCTAATCCAGCATCGCAAAGTATTGAATTTGCTATTAACAAAGGAGATGTTTCATCACTGGGGGTATACAATAGCCTTGGACAGTCAGTTCAAGTTAGTTATACAGAGAGCGACAATATTTTAACCATACATACCGCCGGTATCAGTGCTGGTTTTTATATCGTCAATATTCGTCTAATGGATAATACTATTTACACTTCAAGGTTCCAGGTTATACATTAATGTCCAGAAGCGCTCAGGTTGATCAGTATATCCTGAAGTCGGCCGACTTCGCACAGGTTATTTTAGAGCATATCCGATTCCTGGTACATACTGCCTGTCCTGAGGTTGAAGAACAGATCAAATGGAGCTTTCCAAATTTTGTCTATAAAGGTAAAATCCTTTGTCATATGGCAGCATTCAAACATCACTGTTCATTCGGATTCTGGAACAGCGATACACTTGAAGATCCTGAACATCTCTTACAAAAAAGTGGCAGAACAGCCATGGGAAACCTCGGTAGAATTGAATCCATTGAACAATTTCCAGATAGTGATGCTATCATTTTCTTATTGAAATCTGCCATGCTTCAAATTGATAATGGAAGTACAGTTAAGAAAGCTAAAAAAGTCAGACCACTTGAAATCCCCATAATACTGACAGAAGCCCTGGCAAATAACCCTGAGGCGAATGCTCATTTCGAAAGATTTAGCACCTCTCAGAAAAGAGAATATGCCGACTGGATCAATGAAGCTAAAACAGATGCTACCAGAGAAAAGCGACTACAAACCACCATTGAATGGTTGAGTGAGGGAAAAACAAGGCAGTGGAAATATCAGAAAAACAATTAAGCAGCGACAGGTTGATACCCCAGCTGGTGCATCATCTTAAAATGTGAGCTCATAGCCTCGGCAAATGAGGTAAATTCGTTGTGCTTCACATTGTATTTAGCCGCCACTTCTCTAACTATTTTACGGATTTCAGGGTAGTGAACATGACTTACTTTGGGGAACAGGTGATGCTCCACCTGGAAATTCAAGCCCCCTAAAGCCCAGGTTAAAAACTTGTTATCCGGACAGAAATCGTAGGTTGTTTTCATCTGGAAAATAGCCCAGTCTTCGTCAATTGCAAGCACTCCGGTTTCCTGGGCATCTGCATAAGCTGCGCCTTCAACAACGTGTGCCAGTTGAAATACCACTGACATAACAACACCCATAACAAAGTTATAAAAAAGGAAACCAACTATAAACTTAGAAAACCCTAAGACCATAACTGGTACTACAATATAGAAACCAACATAAAAAAGTTTAGTGATCCAGAAGCTTAAATGATCCGCCAGTTTCTTTTTAGGCAAATCGGTGGTATGAACCTTATCTGTGAAATACTTTTGAGAATCCATCCAGAACACCCAGAACATAACTGATACACCATAAAGAACCAGCATGTACCAGCTTTGATATTTGTGCATTCTGTTATAAGGTTGGTTAGGAGACATTCTAAGGAATGGTGGTTTAAAGATATCATCGTCAACACCATCCACATTGGTATAAGTATGGTGAAGCACATTGTGTTTCACTTTCCAGAAGCGACTTTCAGCACCCAGAAAATTCATGCTGTAACCAAATACCTCGTTGATATTACTGTTGTTTGAAAATGCCCCGTGACAAGAATCGTGCATCACGTTGAAGCCAATGAAAGCCAGGAAAGTTCCGAAGACCGCCAGCAATGAGAAAGTAAGCAGTAAAGATTCAGGCTGGACAAAAACAAGAACATAATAGATAGACAGAACGACAGCAAACATAAAAAAAGCTTTGAAATAAAGCTTAAAGTTGCCGCGCTGACTCATATTATTGTCTTTAAAATATTGTTTAACGCGATCGTTTAATTCAATATGAAATTGTCTGTTGTTTGTAGCAAATGATACTTGAGGCATATTTTTCTATTGGGCACAAAAATAAGTAAACTAAAACGAAAATTAAGCAGATTGAGGAAAATCACAATTACAAGGGTAAATCATTAAAAAACAAGCAATAAAACACATGAATATATCGAAATATAGATATATTCTATTCAAAACAGTATCAGGATCAGTCAAAAAAACAAGAATTACAGAGTTCGTTGAAAAACCACTTTTATTAAAGTCAGAAAAATACAGACCTTTGCTCCATGTTAAAGGTCCAGTCATTTACATTTAATCCATTCAGCGAAAACACCTACCTGGTGTACAATGAGCAGGGCGACGGCATCATCTTTGATCCGGGCACCTATTCAGCTTACGATGAGCAGGAGTTAAGTGATTTCATAAGTTCAAATAATATAAATCCCAGGTATTTAATCAATACCCATTGCCATATCGATCATATTTTCGGTAACACTTATATAGCTGAGAAATACCAGTTAGAATTATATGCCCATATAAATGAAGTAAAGATTCTGGAAATGGGTGCAAGTTCTGCCGCAATGTATGGCCTGCAATACTACCCTTCTGTTAAAATAGTCAATTTTATTGACGAGAAAGACATGATTATTCTGGGGAAAGACCAGTTTAAGATATTGTTCACACCCGGGCATTCGCCAGGAAGTTTAAGTTTTTACAACGCAGAAGCTGGTTTTGTAATCTCTGGAGACGTCTTATTTCAGGGTAGCATAGGCAGAAGCGATTTACCTGGGGGCAATCACGAAGTGCTTTTGTCATCTATACGCACAGAATTGTTTACCCTGCCAGAAAGCACCATCGTATATTCAGGACATGGTGCACCAACAGATATCGGCACAGAGAAAAGGTTTAACCCTTTTTTCAACTAATTATTTAGGTTCAGCAAAAGCTTGCAAATCAAATAAAAGAGAGAATCTCAATTGATTTTGCAGAGGATGTCTTTGAACAAAAGGCACCAGGTAAGCCGCATCCAAACCAAAGAGTTTGTAGCGTAGACCGAAACCAAAGGTCATGTATTTTCTGTTTCCTTTAGTTGTAGGCTCGTGGAAGTATCCACCTCTAAGCATGAATTGTTTAGCGTAGGTGTATTCAAGACCAAAAGAGTAGTTCCACTCTTTCATCTCTTCTTTAAATCCACCGGGAGCATCTGCAAACGATTTTAAAGCTGCGGTAATTACAGGATCATCACTCTTTGTTCTTTCGTATACGATGTTATTATCGATATCCATAGAATCGCCACCAGTGTAGTTTTTAAGAATATTCACCCCTGGAGTCGGAGCCATCAACTTGTTCAGGTCGAACATCGCAGTGATAGAGTTAAACTGATCTATATCGTAAGACCAGGCAGTACCAATCTTGAACATCGCCGGAAGGAATTCGCGGTTAGTTTTATCAGAATAGGTAATTTTAGCACCCAGGTTTTGCAGGTTGATACCCACAGAATACTTAAGATCTTTCTTTTCACCCTTTATCTTCATTTTGGTTTTTCCGTTGTAGATAGCAGATAAATCGCCGGCGCCACTTCTACCAACTTTAGGCGTAATACCGTTTAATGGACGGGTACCTGCCAGATTCGAGTTGATGTATTTCAGAGTTGTTCCTATCGCCCAGTGTTTACTTAACTGAGTTGCGTAACAAACATCGATGGCATATTCGCTTGGATTAAATTTACCCAGTGGATTTCCAACATCATCTGTAAAATTAATTTCTCCGAAAGAGAAAAAACGGAAAGAACCACCGATAACAGAGCGTTTATTGATACGACCATATCCGGCAAGGTAGTTATAAGAAATACCAGGCACTAAACTTCTCAGCCATGGAGCATATGAAGTAGCGATACCAGCATTTTTCTCGGCAAAAGCTAATGAAGCAGCATTCCAGAAAACTGAATTCGCATCAGGTGAACTGGCAACACCAGCATCAGCCATACCGGCTCTGCGGCTATCAGGAGTAATGGTTAAAAAAGGAACTGCAGTAGTAATAACATTCTGTTGACCAGCTAACTGACTTCTGCTAATTGAATTTTGAGCCTGAGCAACTGAAACACTTGCAACAAGCGACAATACGCCCATCGCCCATTGTACATTTTTACGGTTTAGAATTGACATTTACTAATTAAAATTTTTAGTATATTTTTTTTTCAATAGTTGGCAAATATAGGTAAATTTCTGATTGCTCAGTTTAATATCACCAATTTTTCAACTTTCTCGGCCTTTTTACCATCCTCTGTCGTCACTGAAAGTTTGTAGATATATACACCTTTCGACAATCTATCATCGTATTCATCTTTGCCATTCCAGGCTATTTCGGAAACATGTCCTGGTGCATTGTTAACGGTCTGATCAATCGATTTGATGACCTTCCCGGAAACCGTCAGGATATTGATGACTACCCTCAGGTCTTCACCTGCATGGTTATGATCAAAATGGAAAATGGTATTGGCACTAAAAGGATTCGGATAATTCAACACATGCTCCAGTTTCAGATCTTCGTTGTTTTTTACAACAAAATCAATAGTAGCTTCATTAGAATTGTTATATACATCCCAAACTTTCAGAGTGTAGGTATGTTTCCCATCACTGAGACCTTCGAGCTGATATTTAATATCTCCGCTGGTATAAGAATTGAGCTTAGCTGTGTAGAAACTATTGAGCACAAAGCGTTTTTCGTTAACAGTTCCTTTGTCTATAATAGCGACAATATCTCTGCCGATTCCGATACCAGAGGTACTTATACCATTTTCGTCGTATACCCTTGCCAGTAATAAAGGAGTATTATCAGAAAGACCGCCACTTACAAAGCTGTAATCATCAACAAATAGTTCTATTTCAGGCCCCGTAACATCCGCTATCGGATTGATGGCTGCACCTCCTACTACTATACCCCTGTAGTTTCCGCTGGCATCGGTTTCCTGGTTCTCGGCATACATACTGATTTTTCCAAAACCGTAAGAATAATTGATATCTTTAGGCACCACAAAAGAAAATTCGTACAGACCATTACCCACCGAACTCTGCCCTTTATAAAGAATATTGCTGTAGAGTTCGAAAGGCAATTCTGCCCCTGGTACATTATCATTGTTAAGGGTTTTAAACACAGAAAACTTGTCGTAAATAATTGGCTTAACAATGCCATTAAAGTTGCTTAATAAATTTCCGGATAAATCTTCCAGGTGTCCTTTAAACGTAACTTTACTCAGCGCTTTCAGAGTATCTTTACCAGATTGAATGGCTGCGCTATTGATGCTATCAATCTTAACAATATATTCAGGGTAATTAATGGTTAAAGCAGGATCGGCAAATAAGGTAAAACGACGGTCGTTTGAATTTGCTCCCGGCCAGTTTTTTAAACGTTTATACACCTCACCAAGTGTTGGCCATCTGTTGCCAATTTTGGCATAGACACTGCTCTCCCAGAAGAAGTTGGTTAACTGGTAATTGTCAAAGGAGTTGACTACCCGGGTAGTAGTAAACATGGCAACGGCACCACCTGAAGGCTGGGTAATTACATACTCGCCTGCACTTTTACGCTTAGCGTCATCGTAGCGACTAAACTCACAAGTAGCGGTAAAAAACACCGGCAAACTATTGATGTTATTGAGTGACATTATCAATGGAATATCCAGCACTTTTTCTGTAGAAAGGTACTCTTCTCCGCCATGACCGATATAATTGAAGATCAGGGTACCTTGTTCAAATTCCTTTTTAATGGCTTGCTGCGCCTCAGGGTAGCGCTGAGATCCGCCCAGATTCTGTTGTTTGAAGGCATCCAGATACACTTTTCGGACATTGACATTCGGTTGATTTACATCCAGACCATTGTAGATATTTTCAAAATCGGTAACAAATTCCGTTTCCCATCCGGCATCGACATCATCCGCACAAAAGGTCACGAAATTACGCCATTCGTCTAATGAGGCTTTGTCTTTATAGGCAATAATTTTATCTACCATTTTGTTAGCTTCATCTTCACTGGCGACAGGCAATCGGCTAACTGCTATTTCCAGAAACTGAGTACCTTTCCAGGAGCCATCAGTTGAATCTAAAAATCCGAAGTAATCGTCAGAGCAGTAGTAACCAGAAAAGATATTAGGCAGGTTCCATTTAGGCTCTGATTCGTAAAGGGGAACAAAGTTGGTATTGTTGGCAACTTTATCTTTGTAATCGTAGCTGGCATCGCCCATAAACATGACATATTTCAGTTGATTAACGGGATTGGTATTGCTGTAATACACATGTTTAAAATAGTCTCTTAAAGCCGAAATATCCTGAGAACCTGAAGAAAACTCGTTATATATTTCCTGAGGTGTAACTACTTTCACACTCATATTGTCGCGGGTTCGGTGCCAGTCGGCCAGGCGGTTAGCCGCCGAAGCCAGATCAGGGTGTGTAACAATAATGAACTGAGTAACACCAGTTGCATGCAGATTCTGGTTGGCCACCAGACTTTCGAAAGCTGGCACTGAGAGGTTCCCATCGCCGAGAGCAAATTGTCTGATAATCCCATTGCCATAAGTTCTGAAAACCCATTCGCCATTATCAGAGAAGACAGGTTGAACAGCAGGATTGACAGGGTCTGAGACATCCATTAACATATAAGAGGAAGGCAAATCAGACAGACGGTATTCAACTACTGAATTAGTGGCCGAAGCGGCGTTTCTGAATGGCATAAAAGACTCACTGTATTTAAGTGCCCTAGCGCAATGAATCTCATAATAATCCAGCCAGGCTTTGGCGCTTGAACTAGGCTGGGCATAGCTAAAAGTAAGCGTTAAATTAGACACCGGGTTTATCTCTGCTTTACTGCTGTTTTCCATGAAACACTCTTCAGCAGAAAACAGAGAAGGAAGATCCAGAACATCGGAGGTAACACCATTCATTTTCAGGATAATATTGCTGTTAACCGGAGCCTGACTACCAGCGGCATAATACACCTGAAGCATTTTTGAATTCTGAATATTCGGCAGATTATGAGTAAAATTATAGACCAGTTTCTGATCAAATTTTTCACCAAGAACAATACGCCCCTCGTGACAAATATTTTCAGTTTCCTCTTCGTGAAGCTCTACATAATCGAACCAGTTAAAAGAAGCATTAGCTGTTAGTGAATTACCATCACTTTTAACGGACATTCTTTTACCAGGAGCGCCACCGAAAGTAACGAAAATAAAGGTTTTATCAGAGTAAATATTGGTCTCGTGTTCGAAGCGTTGTAAGGCAGTATTGTACTTCCATTTGTGGGGCGACTGAGCGTAAAACAGGATGTAATCACCATTGTCCATTTTACCATCAGATTCACCAATAACCTGAATGGCATTTTCGGGAATATCATCATAACGGAAAGCGGCATTTGCCTCAGGCAGCATACCACCCTGGTGGGTATATACTTTGAGTGTTCGCGGATCAAGAGAAGCTATATTAACACCATTGGCCGCCAGCATAGCTGCATCTATCTTATAAAATCCATCCTTAGTAACACTGAATTTCAGCCAGTTTCCAGAATTCAGCACTGAAGAGGAGGCTGCGCGTTTAGAATTAGAGGAAGGCTCGGAGGCATTAGAAAATGGAAGACCTGGTAAGACCTTGTATTTGAAACTGGTTAATCTGTAAAATTGATTCTTATCCTCTTTGAACGGACAAAGGTAATAGACCGTTCTGATAGCAGAACCTTCAAGAGTATGTCTGACCAATGGTTTGACTTCACCTTTCAGGTTTTTCAATTTAAGTGACCAAGATGAAGATACTACAGAAACTGGCTCATAAACCAGATCATAAAATTCAAGACGGGCTCTGTCTTTGGTAACAAGATTTTCTGAGAAAGAAGGCAAAACCATTGCATCGAAAAAATAATCAGAGAGTGTGAAATTGAGAGCATATGGCGCTTCAGAAGCGGTATTTTTTCCCCATTGAACAGTTTTTTCGAACTCAGAGGCAACAGATTGAGCTGAAGATGTGTTTAGTAAAAAGTAACAAATAGTGAATATAGAAAAAGCTTTAACAGACATATTGGAAGACAAAATTAATGTTTTATGTCGGTGTAAACGATGACAAATAAAAAAAATTGCAAAAAAAATATGATATTACCGAAAAATGACAATATCTTTGTGAC
>JBJTNS010000344.1:0-8875 GCA_046074245.1 Chitinophagaceae bacterium
CCAATTCCAGGGCCAGTGAATCCACATCACTCGAATCGATAATGCCCATATTGTAAATGAAAGGCTGATTGCAGCAAGTATAAAACTTAGGCTCAAAAGCAAACTCTGGCGATTTGTTTTTGGTGATCTTAAAACAGATATTCACTTTTGATTCTATATAAAACAAATTATTACCAGAACTTTTAATATTGCTGCTGCTGTCTCTCTTGTATTGCTGTATGGCAAAATTTACAAAGCAATTGCCTGCCTTGACATATTTGTTAAATGGCGCAAAATTAAAATCAACTGTGTCAACAAATACATGTTTCTCAAAACCTGGGTTAGAATAAGCATTTAAATTGTTGCACGGATTGCCACAGGTGTCGTTGATACGGGCAATCGACACTCTTTTGAAGTTCATAGATGTTTTAAAACTGTCAGAAATTACAAATCCATTCAGACTATTTAAACTACTGTCCGAACAAACTCTGTATACCTGAGCCGTAATCTTGTATTTCCGATACGATAATTGTTCGTAATAAATCTCTCCTCCGCTGAATTTCTGTGCCTCTAACTCAAAGCCGAAAATTAATAAGACTAAAAATAGAAATAGTTTTCTCATTGTTTTGAAGACAAAAAATCAAGCAATTAAGTTGCCTACTGTTTGGCAAATTTAATAATTTGTCCATTGCATTCAATGAGATAAATACCTTTACTAAAGCTACTAACATCAATGGTGTTTAGTCCGCTCTCTAGTTTCCCCTGCATAAGTTCTCTTCCCTGGATATCCATTATTCGGAAATCGGTTTCTGAAGTGCTTACTATGCTTAATTCGCTTTCTGCTGGATTGGGATATACCTGTAACTGATTAGCTTTAATTTGCTCTGTGCCGGTATAGGCATCCGTCCGGATATAAACCGTATCGTAAGTTACGCAGCCTAAACTGTTGTATGATCTCATCCACACGCGATACCTGCCTGGTGGTCCGAATATACTTGCCCAAGGGGTAATATTAAACAAGCTGCTGCCGGTCGACCAGTAATAGTTTGGTAATGTTCTGTCTGAACGTAAATCAATTTTGTTGAGGTAATTGTATAGCGTATCTCCAATGATGTTGAATTTTGGATATGGAACAACTGTGAAACTGCCAGAGTCGCTGTCAAAGCAAGCATTGGCATTGTTGACACGCACATGGATGATGCCATTGCTCAATGCTTTGGTACTGTAAAAAGTGTCCCCGGTTTTTACTAAAGTATTGTTCAGATACCAATTGATATTGGCCATGTAACCTTTGTTGATTTTGGCAATGGCTGTAAGGTCTTTCCCTGTACAATATTTAGCGTCTATGTTGCTAATGCTCACCACAGGGATGATTAATGGTACAATAGTCTGTGTGTCTCTGTGTATGCAGTTATTGCTGTCTAGAACAAAACTTATTAATTTGTTTGGGGCGTCCATCGGACGGTTAATCGTCATGGTATTGGTAGAGATGATATAATTAGAAATCATCCAGCGAATTAATTTGATGTTTTTAGAGGTTAAACTGTCAATTCTGAATTCTACCCATTGATCTTTGCAAAAAGGTTTGTCGTAGTTGACGACATAATGCGGACTGGAATAGGTGCTAACAGGGAAAGAGTCTGTAAATACACAGTGATTATCGTCTATGGCTGTTACTGTCAGTGTTTTGGTTTTTAAGGGTTCATGGGTTTTGAACTGGTAGAGATAAGTGAATTGAACAGTCGTGTCGCCATTGTATCGCCAGGTATAACTAACAGGTGGTTTAAAGTTCAAACTATTGGCTGTAATAAATGTGTCTATGCCCGGACAAATGTTTAGTTGGTTAGGTGAGAGAATGTTCTGACTGAGCGTTCTTTCAATAAATGTAAACGATTTACTGCTATAGCATCCTTTGGTGTTTTTAAGTTCTAATTTGTAGCGTGAGTTACCGTTCAATGGATCGCTGATGCTGCTGTCTGTCGTGTTGATGCTGCTATCGTTTCTGTACCAGGTCCACGACAATAAATCTTTGACCTTAGAAGGCTCAAACTTTAAGTTTACTGGTGCCGAACGGCAAACAATGGTGTCGTTTTTTTGATTTAATACTGGAGTTAAAAACGCATTGCTGATCATAAAGGTGTCATACTTGATGGTGTTGCATACGTTGCCCATACTAGTAAAATTATACTGTATGATGTATTGCCCATTCTGGTTCAAAGGGAAAGGTTCGTAGTACCTTTTAGTAACACCATCTGGCGATTTAATAAGTGTATAGCCCGATTTGCTGAGAGTGCTGTCTTTCAGTTTAACATCGGCACTTAACAAATTACAGGTGTCTATAGAGTATTGGGTGGTATAGTCGACGATAGGAAACTGATTGATTAAATAAGTTCTGCTAACCAATCCGATATTGCATTGCTGGTCTGAAATACCAATAGTAAATAACTGCGTTTTATATGTACCGAGCTTGTTGCTTAATGTAAGGGTCATTGAAGCTTCTCTACTGCTTTTGTTCAGGCTAAAATTGCTTGTCTGATAAGCTCTGTCGTATATAATATTGGTGGTGTCTGGTGTAGTTTGAAGCGGTAAATAAGTGTCGTCTTTGGCTGTTAAGGAAAGGGTTAAAGTGTTAGAGCAATTGCTTATCACTGCGCTTGAATTGGATGTGCTAAAATAAGGTGGTGCATTAGGGGTACTCACCACATTGACCAGCATCTCTCTGAACACAGAGCCCAAGTATACTAACTTGTTGCTGACCCGTCTGTACTCACTGACTTTTATTCTTACATACCCCAGTTCGCCTACATTGGTTGGAGTGAATATCATCTGACACCTTGATTTGTCAAAGTAAAATCCTCGGGCAGGTTTGGCATTTGGAATGGCTGTGCATGTATAATTATTGTAAGGCGGACAATACCCTGATAAAGGTTTGTCGTAAGAGAATGGTGAATTAAATCCTAGAACAGTTTGATAGGCGGATTGGATATTTACTAACTCAAAAGCCAGTGAGTCGAAATCAATAGTGTCCATGGGTCCCGGACTGTATTCCAGTGTCCAGTTTGGATTAGCCTTAAACTTTGGATCCATGCTAAATCTGGGTGATGTATTGCTTATTGTAGAATCACAAATATTGACAATGGCTTCGTTATAATACATGCCAGTTCCATGTGTGGTCGTGCGGTTATCTCTGCCGCCTTGTCTAATAGCGAAACTGACCTGACAATAGGCTAAAAAACCCTTGTAGGAATTGTCGTTGAAATCAACATTGGCAACATACGTGTGACGCTCAAAGCCTGGATTTGAATAATCGTTGAGATTCTGGCAAGGCTGATTGCAGGTGTCGTTGATTTTTTGAATGGAAACCCTGCTGAAGGGTAAATTCAATGAGATGCTGCCAGCATAGACATAACCGCTAATACTCGTTAAAGGACCAGAATCGCACTCGCGATACACCACTGCCGTTACCGCATATTGTCTGTTGCCTGTTCTTTTGTAATAAATCTCGCTGCCTGCTATACGCTGAGCATGAATACTGAGAAAGTTAAGGAAGATGATGGAAGTTAGTAGTAGTTTTTTCATAAGCCCCGATTCTTTGATTCAAAGTTAGCGCTAAAATATTGGCTGAACAATTGATTTTCAGAACTTGACAATTTGATGACGAACTAATGTCAATAAAATGACAAGGTGCTTACTCAACCCAAAGCACCAGGCCTTTTAAGTATTCGCCTTCTGGATGGAACAGGTTAACAGGATGGTCGGCGGGCTGACTCAAACGATGCAGTACTTTAACGTTTCTGCCGCTTTCCATGGCTGCCGACATGACAGTTTGCAGGAAGGTGTGAGCATCCACTACCTGCGAACAGCTGAAGGTAAATAGTAAACCACCCTGACTAACTTTTTTGAAACCTTCGATGTTTAATCGTTTGTATCCCATGATGGCATTATGCCTGGCACCAATGTTTTTAGCAAAAGCTGGCGGATCTAATATAACGATATCGTATAATTGTTCACTTCGTTTAAAGAAGCTAAAAGTGTCTTCTGCGTAGCTGCTGTAATTGCTGGCCTCTGGCTGGTTCAGGGCCATGTTACGATTCAGTACCTCGATGGCATTTTTAGAAACATCTACAGAGTCAACCTGCCTGGCGCCATTCATTAAGGCATATACAGAGAATCCTCCGGTGTATGCGAAGGTGTTTAAGACAGTTTTATTTTTTGCATATTGTCCAAGCAAGGCGCGATTATCTCTCTGGTCGAGGAAGAAACCTGTCTTCTGTCCGCTCACCCAGTCGACATGGAAACGATGGTTGTTCTCTGTTACCATGCCATCTCCCGCTTCGCCCCATAGCAAACTATTGCTGGCACTTGCTACAGCGCCGTGTAAAGTCTCTTTGCTTTTGTCGTACACCGCTTTTAAACGGCTGCCCAACACTTCCTGTAAAGCCTGGCAGATAAGTTGAATGTGACTGTAGATGCCGCTGGTGTGACATTGAATAACGGCAGTGTCATGATAGATGTCTATAATCAGACCCGGAATATCATCGCCTTCGCCATGCATCAGTCTATAGCAATTGGTAGACGCATTGTCACCTAATTGTAAATATTGACGTAAATTGAAACTTTTCCTGATTTTATCCGTCCAGAATACAAGGTCTATTTCACATTCGATGAAACTGATAATCCTAACAGCAATGCTACCATGCTGCACATAGCCGGTTCCCAGGTAACGATTGTTGATGTCGGTAACATTAACCATAGTGCCTTCCGGCGTTTGACGGATCTCGTTGGTTAAAGCACCACTGAATACCCATGGATGTTTGCGAAGCAAAGATTTCTCTTTTCCGGGTTTTAGTTTTAAGTTGGGATAACTGTTCATTGAATTTGCAAATTTCAGACTTTTGTCACTTAATGACTGCATTTTTTATTGTATATTTGTTAAATAAATTTTTGTGTTACGTCTCGCAACAATATTGTTTTTACTGTGTCTAATAAACGGACTGAATGCCCAGCCTTTTATGGAGAGTTACACCAAACAGGAAATTAGCCGTTATCTGCAATTGGCAAATGCTGGTAAAAAGCGCAGCGCCGATCAATCGGTCGATCTCCTGCATGTGTCTCTCTCAATTCAGCCTCAGATGTCAACTGGCGCTATTCTTAAAGGTGAAGTAGGATTTACTTTCAAAAGTCAGTCTGCACTCAACGAACTTGAACTCGATTTGCGCAAACCTCTTATAGTGGATTCAGTTGTTTATCACGGCAAGTCTATTGGGTTTACCCATGGCAATAATCATCTGCTAATTGTTCCTTTCCCGACTTCTGTTATTGCAGGAACTACTGATTCATTAAAGGTGTTTTACCACGGAACACCTGATATGAGCACCCGTTCGTATTCCAGAAATGTCAATGTAAGCGGACCCAATATCTCGACGCTTTCACAACCCTACGGCGCCCATTACTGGTGGCCTTGCCGGGAAAATCTCTCTGATAAAATTGATTCTTTAGATGTCTACCTCACAGTTGATACGCCCTATTATGCGGTATCTAACGGAGTTTTAATATCAGAAACTAATTCTGGGGCTTTACGCACTTTTCATTATAGTCATTCTTATCCTGTAGTAAATTACCTGATTGCGGTTTCTTTTGCCAGATATGTCAAATATTCTGAAACAACTTATCTCAATAGTGTTGCTAAGAATTTACCGCTCATTCATCATGTGTTTCCTCACAATGACGATCTGCAGAACCGACAGAGAACTGCTGCAACCAAACCAATCATGCATTTGTTTGATAGTTTGTTTGGCGCTTATCCTTTTCACCGCGAGCATTACGGGCATGCCCAGTTTTCCTGGAGTGGCGGTATGGAGCACCAGACCATGAGCTTCATGTCTAATTTTAATTATGACCTGATTGCACACGAACTGGCACATCAATGGTTTGGTGATAAAGTTACCTGTGGCACCTGGAAAGATATCTGGCTCAACGAGGGTTTTGCAACCTATTGTAATTTGCTATGCTATGATTTTCTAAACACAGATGCCGAATGGCTGTCTCGGCTGAAAGATACCAAAGAAGATGTTATGTCAGAACCCGGAGGATCTGTTTATGCCAGTGATACGACTTCTGTTTCAGCATTGTTTAATTATCGCACAACCTATCAGAAGGGAGCCATGGTGCTGCATCAGTTACGTTATTTAATTGGAGATTCAGCATTCTTTGGAGCCTTAAGAAATTATTTATCTGATACCTCTCATGCATACGGATTTGCCGTTCAGGATGAATTAAAAGCGCATTTTGAAGCTTTGTATGGTGCTTCACTCGACGATTACTTTAACGATTGGGTAATGGGAGAGGGGTTTCCGCAATACGACATACAGTGGACCCAGAAAGGCAGAAAACTTGAGTTTGATTATGTTCAGGTACCCTCTCATAGCTCAGTACAAGTATTTAATGTGCCAGTACCTGTTTTAGTCTCCGGTGTTAATGCCAGTAAATTGCTGCGAATTCCTATCAATCAGCTGAATGGTAAGGTCGAATTTGATGTCGATTTTAAAGTTCGCGAAGTTATTGTAGATCCCCGCGAACAGATTCTGGCAAAATTCAATCTCAGATTTCCTCTGCCAGAGCGTGTTGCTCTAAGTTTATATCCGAATCCTTTTAACGGACTAATTTATTTTTCCTCTGAAGAAATGGAAGTTGCAGAATGGGAAATGTATAATGCCACCGGCCAGTTAATTCTCTCAAAATCCTATCAGTACCCAATCACTCAGGGGAATATCGAAACCATAGATGCCAATGCCTTAAGCGACGGGGTCTATCTGCTTCAGTTAAAAGGCTCAGACCGAACCATCATTAAAAAAATCATTAAAAATTAATCTTTGCTATTATGAAAATTTTCAATCTTATAATCATTTCAACATTGCTATCATTCTCCGCTTGTAAACCAGAGGATCCAATTGTTGAACCACCAGTTTCAAGTGGTGTAAATCTGACAATAAAATTTGCTCCAAAATTCAAGGGAACTCCGGTCTCGTGGGCGATGGCTTATGTAAACAGTTCGGGTGATACCATGTCTTTTGATAAGGTAAAATACCTGATGTCAAACTTTGTTCTGGAAAAGGAAAATGGCGAATTGTTTTATATCCCTGAAGGGTATGCTTATCTAAGCCTTAAAGATGGTCGCGATAGCGTTGTGTTTAAAAACCTGCCAACCGGAAATTTTAAATCGATTCGTTTTACTGTTGGTCTTGATTCGGTTGTTAACCACTCTGATCCTGCAAGCAGAGCATTAGATCATCCTCTTAGTCCTTCTCTCAACGAAATGCACTGGGGATGGGCTGGTGGCTATATCTTTAATATTGTTGAGGGTTATTACAAGAATAACGGTGCTAACGCCGCCTTCTCATACCACGTAGCACTCGAGAAAAATTCGAGAACCCATAGTTTTGTTGAGAATTTTTCAATGTCAAAAAACAGTCGCATGCTGATGGATATTCATCTTGATAAGTACTTTGACAATGTGATCACATTCGGTATCAAAAAAGACGGAGCATACTCTCATAGTGCAGATGTTGATCCGGTAATGGATAAATTCATTCAAAATATGAATGGTATTTTTGAGTTTGTAAGTTTCAATTAAAAGGTATGAGGTTTAAAGTTTCAGCCATATTGTTAATTGCGCTGGCCATTGTTGTTAAATCTTGCAGCAAGGATCCAGTACTTCAATCGGAGGCAGATTCTAAGCCTGTTCCGGTAACATTGGATAGAACTGCTGCATATCCGCCATTTTTATTGCCTTCAGATAATCCCTTAACAGAAGAGGGAATATTGCTTGGACGGATGTTGTTTTACGATCCTATCATGTCTAAAGACAGCAGTATTTCGTGCGCTTCGTGTCATAAGCAGGAGTTTGCTTTTACCGATGGAGCTAAAACATCCAAAGGGATAAGAGGTCAGATTTTGGGTCGCAACTCCATGCCTCTCTATAATCTGATGTGGAACAAACGTTTTTTCTGGGATGGTCGCGCAACTTCTTTAAAAGAACAGGTATTAATTCCAATCCAGGCTCACAACGAAATGGACATGAATCTGTATGATCTGGTACAGATTTTAAAAGCGTCTCCAAGATACGGGCCAATGTTCAAAAAGGCTTTTGGTAGCGAAGATATTAATCCCAAAACCATTAGTAAGGCATTAGAGCAGTTTCTGGTATCGATGGTGTCATTTAATGCGCCAATTGATCAGTTAAAATTCAGAACCGACACTTTAAATGTAATCAGTGCTTCAGCCTTAAGGGGTTTGAAATTGTTTTTACAGCCAATAGAACAGGGCGGAGCAGATTGTTTCCACTGCCATAGCAATATGCCATTCTTTGGAAATACCAGTTTTTCGGGATCTCTGGCCAATAATGGTCTAGATGCAGTATTCACCGATAAAGGCCTGGGGAGTGTGAGTGGTTTGGAAAGTGATAACGGGAAATTTAAGATTCCATCTTTGCGCAATGTCGAAGTAAGTGCACCTTACATGCATGATGGTCGTTTTGATAATCTCGAAGAGGTTTTAGATTTTTACGGGTCAGGTATTAAGTTGAACTCTCCGAATCTGGACATCAATATCCTGTCTCACAATGCTCAGTTAAATTTAACGAGCCAGCAGAAAGAGGATATAATTGCGTTTTTAAAGACCTTAACGGATCAGAGTTTTTTAACCAATCCGAAATTTAAATCACCATTTTAAGAACCTGGAAGGTTCCCAACCTGGAAGGTTGTGAACCTTCCAGGTTGTATATTTTACACCAGCCGTTTTCTGTAAAACAAAAAAAAGTCTAATGTTCGCGGCGCCAAAGCCGTTTGAGTTATCACCGACCTTCCAGGTTGTCAACCTGGAAGGTCGGTTTTTTTAC
>JBJTNS010000345.1:0-10832 GCA_046074245.1 Chitinophagaceae bacterium
TTGTAATAAAATTCAATTATATTGCACACATTATTCTTAAATGAAAGACAGAAGATACATCATCAGCGGTGCAGGAAGTGGCATCGGCAGAGCAATAGCGATAAAACTGGCAAGTGAAGGCGCAGGCATCATATTAGCCGGCAGAAATTTAGAAAAACTAGAAGAAACATTAAAGCTTTTACCAAAAGGCAATCACCTGATTATTTCAACTGATATCCGATTGAGAAAAAACTGTGAAGAGGTTTCCGAAATTCTGAACGGCACACATCTGGATGGTATCATTGCCAATGCTGGAGTTGGTGGCGAAAATTACTACGGAGAAGATGATCGCTGGAACGAAATCATAGACACCAACTTATCTGGCACCTATTATTTTGTTAATTCTTTTCTCGAACAACTCAAATCCAGCAATGCTCCGCAGAAGCATGTGCTTTTAACTTCCAGTGTTCTGGCGCGTTTAGGTGTAAAAAACTACACAGCCTATTGTGCTTCTAAAGCAGGCTTGCTAGGACTAATGCGCTCGTGGGCGATGGAACTTGCCGAAGAAAAAATAATGGTTAACGCCATCAGTCCGGGATGGGTTAACACCAATATGGCCCGTGAGGGTATGAATGGCATTGCCAAAGGTTTGGGCATGAGTTATGATGATTTTTATAAAATCGCCATGCAAAGCGTACCTCTGGGAAGAATGGCAGAACCTGAAGAGATTGCCGATCTGGTATTTTATATACTTTCTCAGAGTGCTATCACTGGTCAGGTTATGGACATCAACTGTGGAAGTGTGATGAGCAGTTAAAACCAGGGATGTTTTATTTTGAATAAAAGACTTACTTTTGCGATTCTTTTACAATGAGCAACCTACTCAAAACTCTTAACGTAACGGCGAAAGGCCTTGTATTACTTGCCCGTCCGGGCTCTTGGCTCGGCTTTTTAAGTCACCCTACCCTTTTCTTCCACAATGTACTTGGCTTAACTAAGTTTATTGCTGCACAAAAAGACAAAACCATTCTTAACGATTACTTCACCTGGAAGCGCGACCATAGCAGACGTTACAATCTTTATCAGGATGTAATGGAAAAACAAGGTTTGAAAGACAGTGCATTCGATTATTTAGAGTTTGGTGTTTGCAGAGGAGCTTCTATGAAATGGTGGGTAGAGCAAAATAAGAATACAGATACAGCCTTTTATGGTTTTGATACATTTGAAGGTTTGCCTGAAGACTGGGGAACTGCCTTCAAAAAAGGCGCTATGAGTGCTAATATTCCGGAAATTGACGATAGCAGAGTCCATTTTTTTAAAGGACTATTTCAGGACACTTTACCTGATTTCATCAAGACACACCCAATGGATACCGGCAAACGCAAGGTAGTGCATCTGGATGCCGACTTATTCTCATCAACCCTGTATGCACTCAGCAGCTTATCTAACTATTTAAAGCCAGGGGACATAGTATTGTTTGATGAGTTTAATGTTCCTAATCACGAATATTATGCTTTATCAATTTTCCAGAAGACCTTCTATCGCGAGTTTAAACTAATAGGCGCCGTAAACAATTATTATCAGGCTGCCTTTATCGTTACTAAATAAAAGCTCGCTTTTAACCAGCATACTCTTTCTTATCCACGCATCGTAATCTTAACGATGAGTTTACACTTTTTTATCTATTTTTGCGGCAAATAAATAGACATGAGTAAAGGTCCAATTTCAAATTACATCGAGCATCACTACCGTCACTTTAACGCTGCGGCTTTAATGGATGCAGCTAAAGGCTACGAAGCTCACCTGACAGAAGGCGGCAAGATGATGATAACACTTGCAGGTGCTATGAGTACTGCAGAGCTTGGTTTATCGCTTGCTGAGATGATCAGACAAGGCAAAGTTGATATCATCAGCTGTACTGGTGCTAACCTCGAAGAAGATATCATGAATCTGGTAGCGCATTCGCACTACAAGAGAGTTCCAAACTACCGCGACTTAAGTCCGCAAGAAGAATGGGACTTATTAGAAAACCATTACAACCGTGTTACAGATACCTGTATTCCGGAAGAAGAAGCATTCAGAAGACTTCAGAAACACATTCATAAAGTATGGAAAGATGCCGACGAAAAAGGCGAGCGTTATTTTCCACACGAGTATATGTACAAGATATTGCTAAGTGGCGAACTTGAACAGTATTATGAAATTGACCCGAAAGACAGCTGGATGTTAGCCGCTGCGCAAATGAATATTCCAATTGTTGTTCCAGGATGGGAAGACAGCACCATGGGAAATATCTTTGCTTCTTATGTCATCAAAAACGAAATCAAAGCTTCTACCATGAAAAGTGGTATCGAGTATATGGTATGGTTAACTGAGTGGTACCGTTCTAACAGTTCTGGAAAAGGCGTTGGCTTCTTCCAGATTGGTGGCGGAATTGCCGGCGACTTCCCGATTTGTGTTGTGCCGATGATGTATCAGGATTTAGAATGGCACGATGTTCCATTCTGGAGCTATTTCTGCCAGATTTCAGATTCAACCACCAGTTATGGCTCTTATTCAGGAGCAGTACCAAATGAGAAAATTACCTGGGGTAAACTGGATATCCATACACCAAAATTTATCGTTGAAAGTGATGCGACCATTGTTGCACCGTTGATGTTTGCGTGGATTTTAGGCTGGTAATATTTATTAATTTCACTATATTTGAACAGGCCTTTCAATGAATTTTGAAAGGCCTGTAATTTTTTACAGACTTTAGTCGTTATAAAACTATGAAATCAAACACACTACTACTTTTATTATTCTGTTGCATCAAAGTTAGTGCACAAGAGATTTATACCCCTGTAAGCAAAGCGGGCAAAACCACTGAAAACATAGCACTCAGTATGCCTGATGACATGAAAAAACTCTACAAACTCATTCAGAGTCGCTATCCTGTTACCGGCATAAAGATGGACATAAAAACTACCAGCATCTCACAAAACACAGAATGCATGAGACTGCTGGGTAAGTTACCACAATTGGAAACCCTTGAATTGTATTTCAACGGCGATTCATTGAATCTGTCTGAACTAAAGAACATTCAGACCATCAAAACTGTCCGATTATTCAATATGAATAAAACGTATCAAAATCTGGAAACATTAAATCTCTTGCCCAATCTGGAATGTGCAGGATTTACCAATTTAAGTATCCATCAAATACCAATAAGTCTTTTTAGTAAAATTAACTACAATGAAACTGAACTGCTTTGCGAACCCATGCAAACACTTGGTGCTACAGAAATAGTACTGGGTTATAACGACAGCAACAACAGAAATAAAAGAATCTACATCTCATCATATTGTGGCAGTTGTGATTTAAGCACCGATTCAATGAAGGCAATAGTTATGGCCAATATTCCGGGAGCAAGTACTTATCAGAGAAGTACTTTCAGAAGAGGTGGCGTACAAACTGTCAGAACAGAAAACATCTTCAAAACACCAAATGGATTTAAGCCATTACGACCAGTAACAAGCAATGAACAAGCTGTTTTAATTGACCCTAACACTACCACCACCCTGGCATTTAACGACCAATCTATACTAAGTATACCACCAGGTGCCTTCATTGACAAGAATGGAAAAACAGTTACAGATGACATTGTGATTGCTTATCGCAGTATCAGAACACCTGAAGAAATATTAAGCAGTGGCATTCCTATGGACTTCGATTCAGGCGGACAGAGGAACCTCTTCAAAACCAATGGCATGTTCGAAATCAGGGCTTATGCCGGCAATGAAGAATTACAAATAAAAAATGGCTCATCGTTAAGTTTAAACTATCTCACAAAACCCGATTCTACCAAATATAATTTGTATCGCATCAATGATCAGACAGGCAATTGGAACAGTCTAAACAATACCCTGCGATTTTCACAAAGATCTATTTCCTATAGCGAATACATTGATAAAACCAGCTTTGAAGACCGATATAGCAACCTTAACTGCATCAATGTCTTACCAGAGAACATAAAAAACGGAAGCGTTGAATGGAATCTGAGTACCAGTAAAAGAAACTTTACCAGAATGAAAATGCGTAAAAATGGAAAAGCTCAGAAAGATAAAATAAGGTCGGATAGAAATCTCATAAAAATATTAACCAGAGCGGATATAACAGACAAGGACAATCCTAAATTATTTATCAGGTTTAATTTAAACAGAGCGAACGGATCTATCAGTTTAATGGAAACCTGTTTTCCTGAACTACGTCCTTTTGACAATTTTGAATTTGAGTTAGAAGACTATATGAAGAGCACCAAATTCAGAGAGCTTTACAAGAAAAACAAAGTCTATAACGATATCAGAATTTACTTTGAACCTGGAGATAATTATGGCATAATAGAATTGAAATCCAGTACGGGTTTCACTGAAATACGATTTAAAACGTACCGTACCAATGCTAAAGGTGCAATGGTAAAGAACATTAGTTTCATACGTCTGTACCGTAAATACCAGCGTTTACTGAACTTAAAAGCCCGATATTTTAATATTGAAATTATCAAGATTCAAATGAGCTCCGGCAGATACAATGATGAAATATACAACACAGTAAAATCTGAGACGAATGCTATTAACGTCGAATACAAAATAGACATTAAAGTTCTGGGCTTTTTTAACTGCGATCAGTTGTACAGAATTAAGAATCCATTAGTAATTCATCAGCCAGTCTTTGTTTCTGATGGCAAGGAACTCGATCAAGTTACTACAGTATATGTAGTTGATAAGTCAGCCAACGGTACTTATACATTTCCTTCTTATCAATTTACTATGAGTCTTGAAAACACAAGTGGTATACTTATCACAGACAAGTATGGTGATGTATATACGATAAAAGGAAAAGACCTTAAGAGCAATCCACCTACGGGCAATAAACCAATTATACAGGTAAACAAAGCAGAAAAGAGAGAGAGCAGTGCCGACTTAGTTGGAAAACTATAGTATTAAGCCACACTATCAATCACATCGTATTTGGTGATGATATGTGTATTGCCGCCCATGTCGGTCATTAACACGGCCTGATTATTTTTGTTGATCAATTTAGAAACCTGTTCGATACTTGTTGTAGCTTTCACCATAGGGAATGGAGCCTGCATGACCTTGCTGATCTCTGCTGATTTCAATTCAGGATGTTCAATTAAAGTTTCAAATAATTCTGTATCGCTCAAACTCCCAACAAAAGTACCCTGAGCATCTACAACAGGAATTTGTGACACGTCGTACTTTTTCATAATCTCGTATGCCTCGTGCACCAGCTGAGTAGCTTTAACAGTGAGTAATTTAAGATTCTTATGTTTCTGAATCAGGTCGATGGCCTGAGTCGGTTTTTTAGACTCAATAAATCCACGGTCTCTCATCCAGTCTTCGTTGTACATTTTGCCAAGGTAACGCGTGCCATGATCGTGGAAGATCACCACTACCACATCGTCCTTTTTGAACATGTGTTTCATTTGCAGCATGCCGGCAACTGCAGAACCTGCACTATTTCCAACAAAAATCCCTTCCGTTCTTGGAATCAGTCTGGTATAGATAGCAGCGTCTTTATCTGTTACTTTTTCAAAATGGTCGATGATACTGAAATCGACATTAGCAGGCAGGAAGTCTTCGCCTATCCCCTCTGTGATGTAAGGATAGATTTCGTTTTTATCAAAGATACCCGTCTCTTTGTATTTCTTGAACACAGAACCATAGGTATCGATACCCAACACTTTAATATTAGGATTCTTTTCTTTTAAATATTTACCGGTACCGCAGATGGTTCCGCCAGTACCAACACCAACTACCAGATGGGTAATTTTACCTTCAGTTTGTTCCCATATTTCTGGTCCGGTAGACTCATAATGTGCCAGCGCATTGCTCGGATTATCGTATTGATTTGGCTTCCAGCTATTAGGCACTTCGCTTACTAAACGAGATGAAACAGAGTAGTAAGAACGTGGATCTTCAGGATCTACATCAGTAGGGCAAACAATCACTTCAGCACCAAAAGCTTTTAGTGCATCCACTTTTTCTTTACTTTGTTTGTCCGTAGTGGTGAAGATACATTTGTAACCTTTGATAACGGCTGCTATTGCCAGTCCCATTCCGGTATTACCACTAGTACCTTCGATGATGGTACCGCCAGGTTTAAGTGCACCCGATTTTTCGGCATCCTCAATCATCTTAAGTGCCATACGGTCTTTGATACTGTTACCAGGATTGGTCGTTTCGATTTTTGCCAGAACCGTGCAAGGTAAATCGGCGACAATATGGTTCAGTTTCACCATTGGCGTATTACCAATGGTTTCGAGGATGTTGTTATAAAAAGGCATGGGTCTTACAATCGAATATTAAAATAGGATTACTTAGAGAGAATCTCTTTTGTTCCGTGTAACTGGTATAATTTTTCAGCAATTTCTGCTTGTTCTTCTGTCCATGAATTGTATTTACGGACAGTTTCACTGATTTCGCTGAGATATCTGTTTCTGGATGGAGGAATAATGAAGACTTTTTCGCTCATTTCATCGGAAGCATGGAAATCCGATTTAAACGTCGAGCCAGTTTTCTCATCAATCATATCCAGCAAATTTCTGTATAGCGTATTCATGCCCGGATCGTTGAACTGAGACGCGATAGTTCCATAGACAGGCATTGTTTCCGGATCTTTATCAAACAGTTTATGATTGCGTTGAAATTGTTTTTTAACATCTTTCAGCGCATCGGCAGCACCTTTCTTATCAAACTTATTGACAGCGATGATATCGGCAAAATCGAGCATATCGATTTTTTCGAGTTGAGTAGCGGCACCGTATTCAGGTGTCATCACATACATGGCTACATTGCTGTGTTCGGTAATTTCTGTGTCGCTCTGACCGATACCACTTGTTTCAAGAATGATTAAATCGAAGCCAGCAGCTTTTAAAATCAGCACCGCATCATCCACATGTTTACTAAGTGCCAGATTACTCTGACGGGTAGCCAGAGAGCGCATATAAACTCTTGAGTTCTTAATGCTGTTCATTCTGATTCTATCTCCTAGCAGGGCTCCACCGGTTTTACGTTTACTAGGATCCACCGAAATGATGGCGATGTTTTTATCTTTCAGATCGAATAAGAAACGTCTTACAAATTCGTCGACCAGACTACTTTTACCTGCGCCTCCGGTACCAGTGATACCGAGCACGGGAGCAGTTTTATCCATCTTAGCGATATGCTCTTGCAATTGGTTTCTGTAAGTAGCAAAATCATCCGGATAGTTTTCAGCGCAAGAGATGGTCTGAGCGATGGTCGTTGGGTTTTTAGCCTGAATTTGTTCGAGGTTAAACTGTATGTTATGACCGGTAGCGAAGTCAGACTTCTGCACCAGGTCGTTGATCATTCCTTGCAAGCCTAAAGCACGTCCGTCGTCTGGGTGATACAGTTTAGTGATACCGTAATCTTCAAGATCTTTAATTTCTTCAGGTAGAATGGTACCACCGCCACCACCGAAAATGCGGATATGGCCAGCACCTTTTTGCTGAAGGAGGTCGTGCATATATTTGAAATACTCGTTATGACCACCTTGGTAGCTGGTCATAGCAATAGCGTTAGCATCTTCCTGAATGGCAGTATCAACTACTTCTTCGGCACTGCGATCGTGACCGAGGTGAATCACTTCGCATCCGGTTGCCTGAATAATACGGCGCATCACATTAATGGCAGCATCATGACCATCGAAAAGAGAAGCGGCAGTAACGATTCTAACTTTGTGCTGAGGTTGATAAACAGATTCTTGCATGTATATATTAAATATAGACTGCAAAAGTACTAAAAAATGTGCAAGACACTGATACCGAACTGTCCTTTTTTATGAGCAATTATCAGAAGGAAGCACTGTAACTAAGCGAAGGCAGAATTGGCAATTGGTTAACACGGGTATAGTTAACTCTGTCGAAGTAAAAAATGTTCTGACGGTTGTAGATATTAGTAACAGATAATACAATCCAGCTTTTGAAATTCTTTTTCGTTTTGAAGTTATAGCGAACAGAGCCATCCAGACGGTGATAACTAGGCAAACGACCCTGATTGAAACCGGCATATAAAATACCTAACTGACCGTTACTTTGGGCGTAATTGGTACTTGGTCCGTTTTGGAAATCAAACTTCTCATAAAACCCTTGCGTTTGTGTGAAAGGAAATCCTGACCCGAAGTTCCATCTCAGGTTAGCCGACCAGCGATTGTTTTTGTCGAGAACATAATCGAACACAAAATTGGCATTGTGTCTTCTGTCCCAATGCGGACTGTAGGTATTCAGACCATCAAAACGATTGACATAAGTTAAGGAATACACCGCCCAGATATACACTCTTTTTACATTATCGAATTTGTATCTGATATCCGCACCATAGGCATTTCCTCTTTCTACGATGTAATCTTTCTTTAATCTTTCAGAGTATACAGAATAGTTTCCATCATCATCAAACAATTTCTCGCGATTAATATTGGTAATCTGGTCGAAGCTCTTATAAAAACCTTCAATACCTATCTCACTGTACTTGTTGATGTCGTAATCGAAACCAGCAACAGCATGTCGGGCTAATTGCAGGCGGGATTTAACTTCCTGACCATCGAAATTCTTTTGCAGATTATCTGGTCCGGATAAGAAACCATAAAATAAATTGACAACATCTCTATCACTGAAAGCAGATAATAAGTTCTGAGAGTATTTCCCTACAGCTGCTTTAAAAATTAATTTTTTAGACAATAAATATTTACCGCTAATTCTAGGTTCTAACGATGTATTACCTAAAGAGGCGTAGTATTGAACACGGGTACCTGCCTCGAGCGTAAATCTCTGGCGCACCCATTTATACAAGCCAAATCCGCACAGTTCTGTGGTAAACTCTTGTTGAGAGATTTGTCTGTTATTGGTATTAAAAATAGAGAAATCGGTACTAAAGGCATTCACTTCAAAACCGTATTTTATCTCATCCTTCTTGTTATATGAATTGGCTACTACGCCCATGTTTAAGCCACTGATAGAGCTTGAACGTGGTTTGTTATCGAGTTCTTTTTGTTCAATCTGATAATCAGAATACGTGATAAAGCCATCGATTTTAGATTGCTTACCTTCAGGAATCAGAGTAAAACGACTACCTAAACCACTTTGTTTCCAGCCATAACTTGTAGAGCCTGGGAAATTGACATTGTCTCTGAAGTTAAATCCGAATAATTTAATGCTGCTACCATTGGAAGAGTTAAAAGTAAACTTGGTATACAAATCATTGAAATTATAAGGCAATTTAGACGGATCGGCATATTGATAGAAGACTTTAGAACTGCGATCGAGGTAAGAGTTTTTAAGTGAAAAGACAAAGCTGCTGCTACCTCTACCAGGAATAAACTTTCTTAAGGGACCCTCTAAAGAGAGTTTACCAAGAAACGGGCTAGCAGAAAAATTACCAGCCAGTTTATTTTTATTACCATCTCTGGTTTTAACATCAACAATGGCAGACACTCTACCACCGTATTCGACACCGAAACCAGCAGAATATACATCGGCAGACTTCATTAAATCGACATCAAAAATAGAGAACAAACCGATAGAGTGAAAAGGATTATAGATGGTCATGCCATCCAGAGTAATCTTATTCATCACCGGACTACCACCACGGATATAGAGCTGACCACCCTGGTCGCCACTAAAAACAACCCCTGGAAGGATTTGAAGATATTGCACCAGATCTGGCGTACCGCCGATAGTTGGTATTTTGAATAATTGTGAGGGTTTAATTTTAGTCGCTCCAATATCTACATCCTCTCTCCTTCTCTTTTTAACATAGACAATTTTACCAGAGCCAATTGTTTGAATTTCTGGAACAAGAAAAAAATTGTGAACACTGATTAGTTCAGGTTTTACAGTAAGTGTAAATGAGTCTGATTTGTAATTGGGGATACTGGCAATGATAACATGTGTACCAGGGGCAAGTCCATTGATAATGTAGTAGCCCTCTGAATTGGTAGACACCTGCATATCGGTACCTTTGACAGATACCTGAGCATTGTCTATTTCAACACCGGTTTTTGAATCTTTAACATAACCCTTAACACCACCATTCTGAGCAGAAAGAGAAAAAACAGATCCTGCCAGTAAAAACAAAAAGGAAAAACGAAAAAACATAAACGCAAACTTAAGAATTATGCGGCTTAATTCCATACATTAATTTAGCGAGCAGAAAATTTACTGCTACTGTTGCACTTAAAGCCACACTTAAAGTAACCGAGAAACGCTGAATGAAATGCAAATCTTCCATAAAGCTATATCGCCTAAAGACGATTAAAATAACAGAGAAGGTTAATAATGAAATTAAAATTTGCAAATACAAATTATTTCTATTGTAGAATTTTTGATGGTGATAAAGATAGACCAGCAAATAAGACAGCATAGAAACAAACAAACCCATGCTCCAGGCAAATGCAGCACCCAGTACCTGATAACCTGGCATAAAATTTACCGCAATGTATGTACCAGCAACTAAACCAAGCAGGTTACAAAGTAAAATCTCTTTAAACCTGGAGGCTGCATGCAGGGCATGATTGATGATATTAGAAATTCCGAATGACAGAACACCAAGAGCTGTGACATAAAATAAATGACGAATATAGATAAAGTCGCCACTAAACAACAGGCCCCAGAAATATTCTGGAATTAAAATAAGTGTGAGCATTAAGACAAAAGTACCCGTGTAATTCAGGTAAATGAGACGATTATTGAGTTTAAAATTCTCTTCGCGACTTTCGGTATTGAGAATTTTCATGTGTTGCATCTGGGCGATGCTATGTCCGAGAATCCATAC
>JBJTNS010000346.1:0-13169 GCA_046074245.1 Chitinophagaceae bacterium
TTCCTGCTCCTGCCGCAGGAGGGCATTTCCTTTTTTTTGAAAAAAGGAAACAAAAAAGCAACCACGGGTCAAAATTTCGATTATGGCTTGCCGCTGCAATCCTGCCTGCTCGAGGCTGCCATAATCAAAATTCTACTCACCCGTGGACTCAACGCGCAAATTCCGTTTCAAAAAAAACTTTGTATTTATTATTTCCAGCCGTTTTCACCGACTAATGGCACGAAGCTAAAATCGTCGTAAATCTCAGTTTTGATTTCTTTATCATCCAGTTTGGTAATGCGCACCATCTTCTGCACCTCGGCTTGTTTGCCTACTGGAATTACCAGATGCCCTCCGGGCTTTAGCTGAGATACCAGAGTTTTTGGTACCGAGGGTGCTCCCGCGGTTACAATAATGGCATCATAAGGGGCATTTGCCATTAATCCTTTAGTACCATCTCCAACAAACAAATGCATGCCCTGTGTCAGCTTGAGCACTTTTAACAATGCTGCAGCCGTATCCGACAAAATCTGATGCCTTTCTATACTATATACCTCGGCACCACACAATTGAAGTATAGCGGCCTGGTAACCACTACCCGTGCCGATTTCCAGAACTTTACTCCCAGGCTTTAACTGCAGCAACTGGGTTTGATAGGCTACAGTATATGGCTGAGAGATGGTCTGACCAGCAGCGATGGGAAATGCCTTGTCTTCGTAGGCGTGACTTTCGAACTCTATCGGAAGAAAAAAATGCCTTGGCAAGGTATCAATAGCGTTAAGAACCACCTGATCGGTGATGCCTTTTGTGCTTAAAAGATCGCGGAGCTGTCGTCGCTGCCCCTTGTGTTTATAGGTATCCTGGTATTGGTTCAAAATCTGATATGTATGGTCTTTAGTACACGGTTAATAACAAAATGATGCTACAAATAAGCAACTAATGCATTTTTGTAACAAATTTATTTAACAACAATTGTCAAAAATTAGAATAGGCATAGCAGGTAGTTCAGATGCAACGGGAGTTTATCTTCCGTATTTGCAGAAAAATGAAGCTTACGAGCTCATAGGAACATTTGACACTACCGACGAACGCAACTTCGAAAACTTTTACGGCATTGCTCCATTAAATGATTTTATCAAAAGAGCCGACGCGATTTTCTTCTGTGGCCTCAATCATTTACACGTCTTCGACATGATGATTGAATGCATCAAACACAGCAAACATATTTTATTTGAGAAATTCCCCGACCTTAACTATACCGAGTTGTCGCTGCTTCAGAAACTGAGAAACGAAGCGGATACAACCTTCTATATTTCCAATGTTCACGGCAACGGCTGCGTATACACAACCGCCAGACAATCGGTTCTGAAACCAACATTTATTCAGCACGAAATCAATATCCCTTTCAATATCCGTTTTACCGATCATAACAGCAAAGAGGCTTTATACGAAACGATAGACATGGTGCTGAGATGCGTGAACTCGCCCGTTAGCAAAGTCAAATTTAATCAACAGTACATCTTCAACCAGAAACCGGATGAAGTAAAAATCATACTGACGTTTGACAATAGTACTACCGCTGAAATCGTCCTGAACACCGTCAGTAAGTCGCACAAAAATGTTCTTACCCTCTATCAGAAAGGGAAAATCATCACTGCTGATATCAAAGACTTTAAAGTTGAGGAAACCCGACTCGACTACGACCTCGAACACAAACTGCCGTTTGAAAGCGTTTCTTCTAATACCACACTGGCTCAGAAGATGAATCAGTTCGAAAAAAAAATACTCTATTTTGATGTAATTCAAAAAGATTTGTTGAACTTTGTAGATTGTATCACCAACCACATCTCTCCTATGGTTTCTTTGGATGAAGCCATGAATGTTGTCAGCGTGATGCAGAATTTTGCCTACAGTCAACATGAATCAATTGTTTAAGTCATTTTTACCTCTATTTGTTTTCGCCAGTTTATTCTATTCGTGCGACAAAGAAGATGAGCAGGTTCCTGCCTATCTCCACATCACTAAATTTTCATTTACTTCTAAGGTATCTGACTTCGGTCTGGGCACTTCCGAAATCGTTGGCGCTAAAGTATTTGTCAATGGTCAGGAGATCGGCAACTTCGAATTACCTGCAACTATCCCTGTCCTTAGTTCTGGCAAGTCTGTCATAGAGATATTTCCGAACGTAAAAGAAAACGGGTCTATCAGCAACCAGAAGTATTACAAACCCTATACTTCATACAGAGACACCCTTTTCCTGAACCCTAAAGTTATCGATACCATAAAACCTAGCAGCACTTACAGAACAAACACCAATCTGGTGTGGATGGAAGATTTTGAAGATCAGGCCATCTCTATGGTGAAATCTGGCTACAACAATTCTAAAGATTCTATGGTGGCAATTTCCACAAGTTCAAGTGGTGTCGATCAGCCGTTTACTGGCTCAGATTATACCGGTTATGTTAATATTACGGATGACACGCTGGTGATTTTTGAGAGAAGCACTGTCAATTCTTTTGAACTCCCCAACCTCGGAACAGATGTATACGTCGAAATGGATATCAAAACCAATGTGCCGGTTCAGGTTGGCATCTATGCAGACAATAACGTTACCGTTATTCAGTCGCCAGTTCTGGTAGTGAATGCCACCGATGGCAAATGGAAAAAAATCTATGTCAATTTAAAATCTGAAACAGGTGATTTGAGCAGCGGCACTAAAGTAAGAGTCTTTCTTGGCACCTACAAAGAATCTGGAGATACCGTAGACAAACACATTTATATCGATAACCTGAAATTATTATACGTGCAATAAAATTGAACAAGACCGTACAAACCATAAAGTATCTGATTTCTGATTACCTGGCAGCCGCACTGGTATGGTTCCTCTTGTTCTGGTTCAGAAAACACTATGTGGATACGGCTCACAGCGATTATCAGATTCCTCTGAGTCGCGACAGCAAACTGATTCTTGGCATAATAGCTATACCGACCTTCTGGCTGACCTTATATTACCTTACCGGATACTACAACAATATTTTCAGGCGTTCGCGCTTAAGAGAGCTTAAACAAACCTTTTATACCTCTTTCCTTGGTTCATTAATCATCTTCTTTGTTCTACTTCTGGATGATTCGGTGAGTAACTACAGAGATTATTACAATACGTTCTTCCTGCTCATCAGTTTGCAATTAATCATCACTTACCTGGGCAGATTTATCCTGTCCTCGCAAACGAACCACCGCATTCAGAAAAGAGTATATGGCTTTAACACCATACTTGTTGGGTCAAACGAAAAAGCACTGAAATTGTATGCCGACTTAAACAGCGCGAAAATCACCAATGGTTTCAAGTTTCTGGGTTTTGTCACTGTCAACGGTGAAGACACCACTGAAATGCAGAAAAACCTGCCACTTCTGGGAAATTATAAAGATCTGCCTCATTTGATACACGAGATGCAGATTGAAGAACTGGTGATAGCTCTGGAAACAACAGAACACAATAAACTGAATGCCATTTTTACCATAGTAGAAAACGAAAATGTATTTATAAAGATTATTCCGGATATGTATTCGATTTTTACCAGAATGGTGAAGATGAATAATATCCTGGGAGCTGTGTTGATTGAAGTAGATTTTGAGGTAATGCCAGAATGGCAAAAGCATGCTAAACGGGCATTCGACATTTTCTTCTCAGCCTTTGTTCTGATAGTCTCCTTCCCTTTCATGCTGCTAATAGCAGTGCTGATAAAAACCACCAGCAAAGGACCAGTATTCTTTACTCAGGAGCGCATAGGATTAAAGGGCAAGCCTTTTAAAATTATTAAATTCAGAAGTATGCGTCCGGATGCCGAGGCAGCCGGACCGCAGTTATCGCGTGAAGACGACCCACGTATTACCAGAATTGGCAAATTTTTGCGCAAAACCAGACTCGACGAGTTTCCTCAGTTCTGGAATGTACTGATTGGAGAAATGAGTGTTGTTGGTCCGCGACCAGAGCGCGCGTTCTTTATCACCCAGATCATTGAGAAGGCACCATACTACAAACGCTTACAAAAAGTAAAGCCAGGTATTACCAGCTGGGGACAGGTAAAATATGGTTACGCCGAGAATCTCGACCAGATGATTCAGCGCCTGTATTACGACATTCTCTATATTGAAAACAATAGTCTGGCCCTCGACTTCAAGATTATGGCCTACACCATTTTGATTATGGTGCAAGGACGCGGAAAATGATTTAACTGTGGGTCAGTTTTTAGCGTCGCCCTTCGCCATATACCGTGGACCGTGGGTGTGACATATACCGTGGACCGTGGGTCCGACCTATACCGTGGACCGTGGGTCCGACGGCTATACAATCGCTCTGTCATTGACATCATACTTTTGTGGACCGTGGGTCCGATTTATACCGTGGACCGTGGGTTCGACGGTTATACACGCTCTCATTTTCATTCTCGCTCTCATTTCACCATGGGTCCGACCTATACCGTGGACCGTGGGTCCGACGGTTATACGTGTTGTAAAAACGGATAGATTTCGGTAGGCGAAAAGCCTATTAAATTCTATGTTTTTATTGTGTGTAAAGCCAAGTTTAAAGATAAACGTTTAAATACCGACTAGATGTGCAACTGGTTAATATCACTGCATATGGAATCTATTTTTAACTTAAGGAATGAAGAATACACAAGACATTTTGTAACGATATTGACCTGCAAGAGAATCAAATATTTTGGCAGAATAGAAAATGGAATGATGAATTATTCAAATGAAGGACGAATTGCAGCTGAGGTTTTAAATTCCACAGGTTTAAAAAGTCATGATATTAAAATAGACCAGTTTGTTATTATGCCAGAACATATTCATGTTATTGTATTGATTAAATCAGATCCTTTTAAACAGAACTTAAACCCTTTAGTAATGAAAAAAGGAGAGATTTTTAAATTAAACCGATTGGATGGAATTATCAGGACATACAAAGCAACAGTTACAAAATTAGTAAACAACTCAGGGGGCAATATAAAATGGCATAGAGGTTATCACCATCGTGTTATAGCCACCTCTCAAGAATATGAAAACACAAAATCGTATATAATAAACAATCCCAAAAACTACTAAAAAACCATACTCCCCCCCCACGTATAACCGTCGGACCCACGGTCCACGGTTAAAGGACCCACGGTCCACGGACATAGGACCCACGGTCTACAGACATAGAACCCACGGTCCACGGTTAAAGGCCCCAAAGTCCACTTACACCTCGGATCGCGTTTCGGAGGCATGACATCTAAGTTTATGCTTTGATATACCCAAACCACGCATCAAGTAAGGCGCGTTTGAATCGGCGCTCTGATTTGCGGTCGCGGATCTTTAGATTAACCTCTGCACGCACTCTGGCTTTATTGAATCTTACGTGAAGAATTTTCAGTTTGAAGGTGTCCTTTTCGATGTTCTCATCCAAACTTAGAGCTTTGTTCAGATGTTGCTCAAGCATATCAATACTTTCCACTGTCTGAGCAGAAATGGTGAACTCCATGCTGGCCTTCCTGCTTTCACCTTTAGAAAAATTGATAATATCATGACTTAACACAGTGGTATTGGGAATAAAGATGATATCATCTTCTTCATTTACTAACTGAACATTGAGCAAACTTATATGAACGATTTTCCCTTTGTGTTCGCCTATCTGAATATGATCATTGATCGATAACTGATTATTGAACATCAAAATCATTCCGTTGATTGCGTTTGAAATATAATCTTTCGACACAATGGCGATGGCAGCTGCAAGAATAGAGATTGAAGTAAAGAACTCTTTTACATTGACGCGTAACAACACCATAACGAGAAGCACTAAAATGATTGATAGGAAAATATAATATATCGTATTAATCCCTATAGTGAAATTATCTTTCCCTTTGATATTATTACGGCGCCTGTACACCCAAAGTGTAAAGAACTTGAAGGTATACAAACCAATAATCAGAATGAGTAAAGGATAGGTTTTTGGGTGATCTTGCCAGAACATGGAACAAAGTTACTAATAAAGCTATTGTTCAGTCAAGAAACTTTATAACATATTGAAATAATCGTTGAATGTCACCTTATCACCATAAACTTCAATCACAACTGCACGGAGATGTCATAAAAAGTCCACCTAACCCTATGCGTCAGCGACGCAATACAATTTTAATTAAAACGAGAATAAAGTTTCCAGTAAGCGTCGGACCCACGGTCAAATGAGAACGAGAATGAGAACGAGAGCCATATAGCATCCCCCTTCGCTCGCACACCACACCTAGATGTATAACCGTCGGACCCACGGTCCACGGCAAAAGTCGGACCCACGGTGAAACGAGAGCGAGAATGAGAGCGAGAGCGTGTATAACCGTCGGACCCACGGTCCACGGTTAAAGGTCGAACCCGACTATCGCGCTACTGCAGCAGTACTCACCAGATCTGTTAAACTTAACTCCAGTCCTTTTGCGCTCAAACCAGTTGTTTTTGAATTGAACTGGTGAACACGCATCAGACCTTGTCTGATAATATCAGAAACATCTTTCAGAATAGCGATGTCATTTACTTCAGATCCTTGTTTCATCAGATAACCGAATACTCTGGCCATACCGCAGTTTGCAATAAAGTCAGGCACAACCGCTGTGTTATTATCCATATACTCAGAAATTGGTCCCATAAAGATTTCTTTGTCAGCAAATGGCACATTGGCGCCACAACTTACTACTTCAACACCAGCAGCTATCATACGCTCTGCCTGATCTTGTGTAATCAATCTTGATGCTGCTCCCGGAATAAAGATTTCCATTGGCAAATCCCAGATTTTAGCATTTACTTCTTCGAAGCTCAGCATATCAGGGTGATATAATTCGTTGCCTTTTCTGTTCAGGAACAAATCGCGAATCTCTTCGAAAGTAAAGCCTTTCTCGTTGATTAAACCACCTTGTCTGTCTATGATACCATTGATAAGAACTCCGTGTTTGGACAAGTAGAACGCTGCAGCTGCTGCAACATTTCCCCATC
Organism: Chitinophagaceae bacterium; assembly: GCA_046074245.1. Lineage (GTDB taxonomy): Bacteria > Bacteroidota > Bacteroidia > NS11-12g > UBA955 > JABMMZ01. The sequence goes on from JBJTNS010000346.1 coordinate 7,009, forward strand.
CCTGAATCACAGCAAACTTACCATTCATGGTGCCACCCCATAACTCATAATAATGTCTGACGGCTTCGGCAACACCCCAGCCAGTAATCATATCGGCGATGGTATATTTCTTTGCCACATCTGGCGTAAAACGCTCGTCAGTTATTGGCAACAATACACCTTGCTGAAGGCGTGAAATGCTCTTTAACTTCTCTTCAGAAGAATAGTTTAAATGGCCATTAACGATACCCTCCTGCGGGTGTAAAATTCCCAGTTCGGCTGTCATCGGAATAACCTCATGAATTTCGTCTACGTTTAAGTCGCCTCCAGTACCATAATAGTTTTTCAACAATGGATATACTGCTTTATACCAGCGCTCAAGCACGCCTTTTTTACGTGGATCTGCCGGATCGAAATTGATTCCTGATTTAGCTCCACCGATAGGGGGACCGCAAACAGAAAATTTCACTTCCATGGTTTTAGCCAGACTCTCGACTTCGCGTTTGTCCAATCCTTTTCTCATTCTGGTACCACCACCAGCAGCACCATTTCTCAGTGAATTAATAACGACCCAACCCTCTGCTTCAGTTTCGCTGTCTTTCCATTCGAAAACGATTTCAGGTTGCTTGGCTTCAAATTTCTCCAGTAATTTACGCATCTTTTAAATTAAAGGTGCAAAGATACAAAATTCAATGTGTTGAATGAATAAAATATCGCTTTAATCTGCTGTTCTCTGTCAGGCAATTTTACCTGCCAATTTTGCTAAAAACGCGTTTTATCGCCAAATTCGATTTTGAGGGTATAACCCTAAATGATGATTTTCATCCCCCTAAAAGGTGATTTTGCTATCCAAAATTTCTTTTATACAAATAGCTTACTCAACTTTGTATACGAAAACGATAACACAATACGCCAATACGCAAAAAGTAACAGTTCCCATTCTAAAAAACAAAACACAAAAAACCCTAAACAAAATGAAAACCGGAACTCTATCAAACCTTATTGTCGTCAGCGATAGCGACAATAAAAAGCACCCAATTGATGTGCACGTGGTTGTGAAAGTAAAAGCTGAAGATGACATGACTAAGGTTTACTTTTACAACCACCGCATCCTGGTGTTCAACTTAAGCATCAAAGAATTTGACGAAATGCTCAGTCCCCACGGCTTCATCAAAATCCACAAATCCTGCATCATCAATCCAGCTTATCTGGAAGGCGTTAAGCCAGGCAGAATTGCAATGGCACGATTAAGCGACGATACAGAAGAGCCTGTATCCCGCGAAATCAGAAAGATCCTCGCTACGTACATTATTGATGCAATGTATTCGTAGATAGGTGGTCGACCGCAGGTCCGACTATAACCGTGGACCGTGGGTCCGACGGCTATAATATCCTCGCTTTCGCTCTCATTCTCACTCTCATCTCACCGTGAGTCTAACGGTTATAATAAATCGTAGGCACCTACCTTTTCGACATCCAGCACTGTATAGCCATTATCATCGGTGTAAAAGGCGCGTTTAAACTTAGCGTTGTGTACCACTTCCGCTCCGGTATAGGCATACCTGCTGTGAACTGTCTGAGCAAACGTATCGTCGTAACAAGACAAAAACACAAAAATCTCGACATCCCTCTTCAAATAATCTTCTGCTGTAAACCAGCTTAATGGACTCTCTTCGTCGAGCACATGCACCAATGTCCAGGTAAGCGACAAAAATGAAATCTTATCTATATCTAATGGCAGTGATGAAAATTTGCGCACCTGTTTTCCATCTACATCATCCAGCCAGCTTAAGGTCATTTTAGCACTTACCTCCAGCAGATTGCCTTTCTTATTGTTACACAGCATTAACATGAGGGCATTGCCGTCTTTAAACGGACTAATCAAAGCATTTGCTGAATACTTAATTCGTGCTTCTGGTTTGCTAAAGCGACCATACAATGCTCCGGTTGCTAAGGCAAAGGTCATAAGACCTAAAAATGCCTCAAATCCCGCAAGGGTATTAGTCATAAGCCCTTTGGGATGCAAGCCTCCATAACCAACTGTGGTAAAGGTTTGAAGTGAAAAGAAATAACATTGCCAGAACCTCGAATACTCGTCACCTTCGATGCCCACGATATAATCGGGACCAATTAGAAAATAAAGAGAGGCAAAAATGAAATTGACACTGACATAAATCGCCAGCACTACCGCCCAGTATGTTCGCCATTTACAGGTAATGGCCCATTGATAAATATGGAACTCCTGGAAGAAATTGTTTTTGCGCCTGATATTATATGTTCCGTCGGGATTGCTAGTACGGAGGCGATTGCCACCTGCTTTACTGTCAAATCCAATATTGTCTTTGGTGGTAGTGTTTGTTTCTTGCGACATAGTTATTCCATCTGATGACTCCCGACAAATTTAAGTCACAAGCCCTACACTACCTAATGCGCTTTATTAAGCACCCATCTCGCAATCTTAACCACCAGATTTCTTGGCGCAAAACGAGAAGAGTTCACCATGATATAATTCATCACGCCATGCACTGCAACCGCTTTTCCTTTCATCATCGCTTTATAACCATAGCTGGCAACAGATTTTGCACTGGCCACTTGCGGACCTTTAAATAATTTACTCGATTCCATGGCTGCGGCTGCTTCAAAGCCTGTAGCAGTGGCACCTGGACAAAGTGCAGTAATACTAAGGCCCTGATTGCCGACCTCATTGTTTATCGCCTCAGAGAAACTAAGCACATACGCTTTGGTGGCGCAATACACTGCCATCGTTGGCGCTGGCTGAAACGCTCCTGTCGATGCCACATTCATGATGCGTCCACTACCTTTTTTCAGCATATCTTTGAGGTATATTTTTGTAAATTGTGTTAGTGCGGTGATGTTCAGCTGAATCATTCTCTGCTCTTTCTCAAAATCTGTTTCAGCAAAGAATCCATAATCGCCAAACCCAGCATTGTTGATCAGATAGTCTACAGATATTGATTGCTGCGTGGTTTCGTCAAATACCCTTTGCGCAGCATCTGGCTCAGACAAATCGCGGGCAATGACATGCACCTTGATGCCATATTGTTTTTCGAGTTCTGATTTAAGCTGTTGTAATTTGTTTTCGCTGCGGGCAACGATTACAAGATTATCGCCATTTGCAGCGTGAATGCGGGCTAGCTCCATACCGATTCCATCGGATGCACCCGTGATTAGAGCAGTTTTTTTCATGAAAGATATTTAAACTTTAATAAGATTTTTACAGGATGTTTAACAGCGCGTTCACTGTTTTGTTTGAAACAACATGAATAAGTAGCAGGATAGTAGCATTGTCAATTGCTATTTACAAATTCTGATTGCTTATCAGTTTTCTTAATCAGTGGTTTTCCTTTTAGTGCCTGTACTAAAGTAAAAACCGCCAGCAAGAGATACAAAAGGGAGACGATAAAGGTCGACTTAGTGCCTTTTAACAAATAAAAGGACAAAAAAGGCAAGACTTGCAGAGCATGCATACCAATGAAATGAGCGATGCGAGGATCTCCGAATTTAGTACTCCAGTTGAGCACAGGCAGTCCCTGACCGCCATCTGCACCTCCTATAGTATGTGTTAACTTCGAGCCCATTACAAACCCCTCGAAAGCAAAAATGACAAAAATGATAAGTCCGAGTCGAATCGACCAGAGATAATGTACAGGCAAGTCAGGCATTTTCTGCACAAAAAACTGATAGGCCACATAAGCCGTATAGATGCTTACAGCAGAAGCAGCAAATGCCATCAGCGAATACATTGCGGCATAAAAAGGTGTACTTAAATTGAAATGCGACAATTGTCCTCGGCCAGCCTGTAAAGCGATATACAGAATTTCGAAAGCCAGCAGAACAATCACTACCCAGTTAAACAATGAAACATTGAAGTTGGGCAGATAATAACAAAACCAGGCCATTGCCCAGACATATAAAAACGTAGAAAAGGCAAATTTAAAAGGCTTGTACCACGCGCTCACATTGTAGACCTGGGTATTGGTAATTTTGGAGAGCAGCAGACAGAGAATGGCAAATGCTAAACAGAGTAAACCGAAGTAATAAAGTGCTTCGTTTCTCTCTTTCAGGTTTGTTATAAAATTCAACATATTTTTAAAACTCGATTCAAAACTACAGTTAAAAAACGGCTTGAATATTACCAAATGGTAAGAAGTAAAAACGAGGATCAATTATTTAAATGATTCGCTTTGTATGGTTAAATCCTTTTAACTTTACACCATGAACAACTGGACAGAAGACAAGAACGCCCTTTCCAAAACTTTTGTATTTGACAGCTTTGCAGATGCCATAAACTGGATGTTAAAAGCGAGTGCGGAGATTGAGAAAATGGACCATCATCCGACATGGACTAATATCTACAACAAAGTACATGTAAGTTTAAGCACGCATGATGCAGGCAATATAGTAACAGAAAAAGACAGAAAGCTGGCAGAGATACTAGATGGACTGTAGTGAGGATAAATCAATTAGAAAACAACTATTAATCCTGTTAAGCTAGTTTTACAAAATTGTCCTCTAATTTTATATTGAAATTGATTTCAGCTTTCAATGCTCTGAAAACTTTCAATATTGTGTCTATTGTTGCGCTATTGGCACTGCTTTCCAACTTTGAAATCTGTGCCTTCTGAACGCCTATTAATTTACCTAGTTCCTCCTGCGTTAATTGACGTTCTTTTCTTGCAGCCTTAATAAGTTTCCCCAACACGTCCATGCTCAATTGATATTCATAATCATCGCGCTCTGCTGTGCCTACACTTCCGATGTGCTGATCTTTCATTTCAGAAAGTGTATATACTTTCTTTTTTTTGTGTGCCATGTCTTTTATTCTAACTGTTAAAATATTGGTCTCTAAGTTTAACCGCTCTCTCAATTTCCCTTTTAGGAACTTTATCAAGTTTTTTAACAAACCCATGCGTTGCAATTACTAAAGTTCTTTTGTTATCCGTTTTATCCCAAAAGGCTAATAGCCTGATTTGCAATCCTGAGTATTTTGTCCTGAATTCCCAAATATCATGTTGCAATTTCTTTAATAATCGTGGATCATTTGTTTGCTCCGCTAAATCTATATTGTAAAGTACTTTCTTAATTGTTTTTGAATCCAGTTCAGATATAAACTCATTCGCCTCTTCTAAAAACAATGTCTCAAAATACCTCATACTTCCGTTGAAATAATTTCACAAAAGTACATATTTGTTTCCATTTTTAGAAACTTTTTTATTTCAGAAAATTTTCTTACAAACAAAAAATTTAAATTGATTTATTCCTGAACTGGCAATAAAAAAGGCATTTGATTTTACATCAGAATGCAAAATCAAATATTAAAACCTAAAATTAATTCCCTTATTTAAATTAAAATTCAAACCGATAGCCTATGTAACTACCCTTACTGGTAAATCGAATATTGTTATCATAGAAAATCCCTTGATACTCAAACCCCTTAACAGGACTTTGCAAGGAGTATTGCAGATTAACTCCCAGTTCTAGATGTTTGTATCTGATTCCAATACCTAAAACAGTTATTGGCATAAATTTTTTAACAGAGTTATTTGTAGCAGCCACAGCAAAATTATAAAATTCAGGACTTGCATTTCTGTACCAGCTGTAGTCTTGAGTTAGTGTGTTATCCGGACTTTGAAAATAGCCTCCTAATCCAGCGGTTCCAACTATATCAAACAATTTGACATTGAGTGTTTTAGAATAATGAAAATCAAAACCTATCATAGTTCCAGAATGTGAAACAACAATTGGTCCAGCATAACCCAAACTCTGGGTATTATAAGCAGGATGTAAATCAAGGGGATTATAATTACCGAGCAGATCTGCACCAATATAATGGCTTTTTTTTAATTGATACTGGTACCGAAATGAAACAGGCAGTCTGAAATTATCACCAGACAAATAATCCAATTTAACATTTGGATTTGGAGCTATAGTCAATAAAGTTGACCTGTTAGAGGCTATCCCAAGAATGGGAGTTATACTGTGTCTTTTATTCTTTATATTTTGAGTCATAAGAGGATTAAATACCCCTAACATCAAAGTAATAATTAATATTGCTTTCATTGAATCGCGATTTAACAAAAAATCAATAAATAAATGGCATAACAAGGATTTAACACCCTACTCCACCGTTACACTCTTAGCCAGGTTTCTTGGCTGATCGA
>JBJTNS010000347.1:0-3958 GCA_046074245.1 Chitinophagaceae bacterium
ATTTTACAACGGTGTATACGTCATTTCTAAAGTCATCAATAAAAAAATTATTATTCTGGGAGGCGGTAGAGGTGGTCAGCTGGTGCCATTCACTTCGAATATGAACTTACTGGAGGCCATAGCGGTATATGGGGGACTGGATGATAAGTCGAGGGGGTATAATATCAGAATTATCAGAGGCGATTTAAAGAATCCTGAGATTACTGTAGTGAATCTTAGCACAATGAAAGACATGAAGTCGAGTATAGTAACACTTAAACCAGATGATATTATTTACATAGAACCTGTCAGACGACCGGCATCAGAGAGTTTAAGGGACAACATGTATGTTCTGAATATTCTTCAGGTGATATTAACAACTGCAGTATTAATTAAAACTTTATTTTAACACATAGATAATGATAGATTTTGAATCAGAACATATCAGACAGGATCAGAAGATAATAGTTCAGCAGGAGAGCTTTTCAATGGAGAAGTTATTGCTGATATTAAAAAAGTACTGGTACTGGCTTCCTATTTCGATCATTATTTCACTGATTGGGGGTCATTATTATCTGAAATATACCAAGCCATTGTATGTGGCCGGTTCATTGATTCGTCTGGAAATTCAGAAGGAAGCGTCCAATATTGGTATGACAACGGTTCAGACCATGCAGAGCGACAATAATTTGCTAAGTGAAATTGAGTTAATTAAGTCGCGACTCGTAGCAGAGGAACTGATCAATACTCTGGATTTAAATGTGTCTTATTATGCTGTTGGAAATATATTAACTACCGAGATCTACAACAAATCACCTTTCAGGGTTGAGATATATTCTGATCCTTCACATACATTATATGAGAGAGAATTTGTGGTTAGTTTTGTCAGCAAGTATCAGTTTAAATTATTTGAGAAGGGTGGGGATGAGAGTAAGGCGAGGACTTATGCGGTGGGTGATATCATACAGTTGGGTAAGTTTAAATTTGCCTTACAGTGGTCGAGTGTTAAGGAGAATGATATTGACAAGAAAGAGTACATTTTCAAAGTTAACAGTCGCAGTAGTTTAGTATCGTATTTACTGGGGCAATTAATGGTAGAAGCATCGAGTACAGAGGCCAGAACCTTAACCATCTCGTTTTTGGACAACAATGCAGACAAAGCCAGAGACATCGTAAATGCTTATGATACGGTGTATTTGAAACAAAGTATAGAAAAAAAGCAAAAGTCGCAGGAGCAGACGCTTAAATTTATAGAAACTCAGATCGAGAATACTGCAAGTAAGCTGGAAGAGTACGAAAACAATATCGAGAACTTTGTAAAGCGCACAGGGTCTATCTCACCTAATTCTGAATACGAACAAGTAGCAAAACAGCTGGAAGAATTGCAGAAGAATAAAGAGGATGTTGCTAAGTCGGTTAAGAAATTTGATGAGCTTTTATCTTTTATTCAGAGCAATTCCAGTAAGACGAACATTGTTCCATTGGTATTTGGTATCGATAATATTCAGATTGCAGATGGTATCAATGAGTTGAACAATCTTTATAAGAGTCGCGAGATGCTGAAGATTTCGAACAAAGAATCGACAGTTCCATTCAAAAAGCTAGAGCTTGAAATTTCTATCATAAAATCGCAGTTGCTCAATTATATCACTGAAACTAAAAAGTATGTGGCCGAGCAGAATTCTGAGTTAAATTCTAAGATGTCCATGCTGACGAATCAGTTTTCAGGATTGCCGAACAAAGAGACAGAATTAAACCGACTAAAAAGGTTCAACTCCCTATACGAAAAATATTATTTAAGTCTGATTGAAAAGCAAATTGAGTATCAGATTTCTAAGGCAGGAACTGTTCCGGAGTTTACTATATTATCACAAGCGTACGTATCACCTAAACCAGTTTCTCCTAACAGACAGCGTATCTGGCTGATGTTTATACTGGCAGGAGTGGTTCCGGTATTATTGTTCTTGTTCCTGAAGTATATGTTCATGAATGTTATTTACAGTCAGCAACAAATTGAGAGCAAGTTAATGGCGCCAATTCTGGGTTCTATACCATCGTACAAAAAGAAAATGTCTGCTTCTACACTTGTAGTGGACAAGAATCCAAAGTCGTCAATCAGTGAGGCACTGAGATCTATCAGAACCAACTCTGATTTTATGTTGCCTAAGAAATCTAAGCAGATTATCGGTGTAACATCAACAATTTCAGGAGAGGGTAAAACCTTCTTTGCTATTAATTATGCGGCAATTCTGGCATTAACGGGTAAGAAGGTAGTAATTCTCGATTTGGACATGCGTAAACCAAAGATTCACGTTGGATTCAATGTAGACAATTCTATTGGTATGAGTTCAATTTTATCGGGCATGACCACCTGGAAAGAAGCGGTACAACATTCTACCCTTCACAATCTGGATTTGATACCTGCCGGTCCGATACCACCGAATCCTAACGAGTTATTGCTCAAGAAAGAATTTGATGATTTAATTGATCAATTGTTCCTGGAATATGATATCATTATGGCAGATAATCCACCAATAGGACTGGTAACAGATGCTAACAATGTATTCAAGAAATGCGATTTGTCTATTTATGTAGTTCGTTCAGGCTATTCTAAAGAGAATGTTATTAATAACATTAACAACCTTTATAAGAGTAAGAACTATACCAATCTTTCTGTTATTATTAACGATGTTAACAGAAGTAATACTTATGGCAATAAGTATGGCTATGGCTATGGTTATGGTTATGGGTATTACGAAGACGATGGCGGCGAGCACAAGCACAGATCGCGTATTAAAAGATTTTTAAAGAAAAAATAAGACATGGGCTTATTTAGCGGACTATTTAAATCCAGGCAAACGGCAGAACAGCCTATGAGCTGGGATATGCATAATCATATACTTTTTGGAATAGATGATGGTTCAAAGAGTATTGATTATTCGCTGCTAATGGCAGAGCGATTTATCAGAAACGGGTATTCTAAAATTATTGCTACGCCGCATATTATGAGCGATTATTATCCGAACAACCGCGAGATTATTGAGGAGAAAATGCGATTGCTCGATCTGGCGCTTAAGGAAAGGGAATTGCCGCTTGAACTCAGATGCGCAGCCGAGTACTACATGGATGAATTTTTTCTGGAGAAGGTAAGGTCTGATGGGGATATTTTATGCTTTAATGGTAAGCATGTTTTAGTAGAGACATCGTTTATGAACCGTCCTGTGTTTTTCAGACAGGTTTTATTTGACATTCGAACAAAAGGGTATATCCCTGTTTTGGCGCATCCTGAGCGTTATATTTATCTTCAGGAGAATTATAATGAAGTAGAAGAGCTGGTCCAGTCGGGAGTGAAACTACAAATTAATTTATTGTCATTAGGAGGGTATTATTCACCGAATGCCAAAAAACTAGCCCAGTGGCTGATAAAAAACGGGCATTACAGTTTTTTTGGTACCGATGCTCACAGTACAGAACATCTGGATATTATACAGGAAGTATATGCTTCAAAATTGTTTGGCAGTATTGATTTTTCTAAAGTAGAGAATGCAGGGGCATTAGCTGATTAGCGTTTTTTTTAACTGGAATCGGGGTTTTTAGGGGATGCAATAATTATTTTATTTTGAAACACCCTGTCAGGGTGAAGGATTAAATTAATTCTACAATCTTAAAAAATTGAGATTATTGAGATGTATTTTGTTTTCCGCTTAGCAGGAACATCAGGAATGCCAGAGGAATCAATGGCATGAAAAAACGGCTGGTGCCGATGGGGCCGGTAAAAATTAGTATGTACACCGGAAATGCCAGAATGATGAGACGCACTTGCCAGCTTAGATGTTTTGAGAAGAAAAACTGAAACCCTCTCCATGCTCTGAATCCATTAAACAACATAAGAAAGATCAGCCAGACACCGAGTGGATTGAAGAACGACCGAATGATAGTTCCCAGCATGCCTTTCTGATTGGATTGATAAATGAGGTTA